>DASYHR010000442.1:0-3527 GCA_035998385.1 Dyadobacter sp.
AAATGCAGTTTGGCTATTCTGTGTATACACTTAAAGACAACAGGCAATTTATCCTGACCGATAGGGTGAGCGGCACCTGGATTTTAGGTCACTTCTTTAAAAAGATTCCATATCGTTCTACCAGCACACCATTTCCAATGATAAAGTAGGATTTTCTACCTATTTTTTCCCGATCTTTACAACCCGATTTGCTGACTCGACAGCAACGCTGTATCAGCGGTTAACTATTGTTAATCCGTTTTATCCGAAACACATAACATGCTGATAGCTCATTTCAAGAAGCTTTCAGCGATCCCATAATGAAAACCAAAGGAATAGTAAAAAACAAAGTCAACATCGTCACGCTGGGTTGTTCTAAAAACCTGGTTGACTCGGAGGTCCTGTATACCCAGCTTAAAGGGAACGGCTTTGACGTTGCACATGAGTCCAAAAAAGACAATGCTCAGATCGTCGTAATCAACACTTGCGGGTTTATCGACAACGCAAAGGAAGAGTCTATCAATACAATTCTACGTTATGCAGATGCAAAAAGTGCAGGAGTAGTTGATAAAGTCTATGTGACCGGCTGCTTGTCACATCGCTATAAGGATGAACTTTCAGTGGAAATTCCTACTGTGGATGCCTGGTTCGGAACCAATGAACTGCCTCGCTTGCTCAAAACGCTCAAAGCCGATTACAAGCATGAACTGGTAGGGGAACGTTTGCTTACTACGCCAACACATTATGCTTATCAGAAAATTGCGGAAGGCTGCGACAGACCCTGCAGTTTTTGCGCTATTCCGATTATGCGCGGCGGACACGTATCCACCAGTATCGAAAATCTTGTCAAAGAAGCCAAATCTCTGGCAAAACGCGGTACCAAAGAGCTTATTCTAATTGCACAGGATCTTACTTATTACGGTCTGGATATCTACAAAAAACGTAATCTGTCTGAATTGCTGGCTCATTTATCCGATGTGGAAGGCATCGACTGGATCAGACTTCAATATGCTTATCCTGCAGGATTCCCGATGGATATTCTGGATGTGATGAATGAACGCAGCAATATTTGCAAATACCTTGATATGCCACTTCAGACAGGATCCACTGAGATTCTTAAATCGATGCGAAGAGGTATTACCAGAGAAAAAACTGAAGCACTGATTGATTCTATCCGGGAAAAGGTGCCGGGAATTACTTTGCGGACAACATTGATCGTAGGACATCCTGGTGAAACCGAAGCATTGTTTGACGAAACGTATGATTTTGTTGAAAAAATGCGCTTTGACAGATTGGGCGCTTTCCAATATTCCCATGAAGACAATACGCATTCCTACAGCATGCCGGATGATATTCCTGCGGAAATTAAACAGGAACGTGCTGACGCCATCATGGAACTGCAACAGGGAATCTCCTATGAACTGAATCAAAAGAAAATAGGTCAGACCTATAAAGTGCTGTTTGACAGAAAAGAAGGCGGGCATTTTATTGGCCGTACCGAGTCCGATTCTCCTGAGGTGGATAACGAAGTACTTGTTCCGGCGAGCCAATATGTTCGTTTGGGGGATTTCGCGAATGTGAAAATCAACAACGCAGAAGAATTCGACCTTTATGGAGATATTGTCTCTTAACAGTGTGAATTTAAATTAATCAATACAGCCAAATTCATTTATTTCAAGATGTTACAAAGAATTCAAACTATATTTTTAGCGATTACGATTATCGGGATGGGTCTGTTTCTTTCCTTCCCTATCTGGACCAAAGTATCCGCTGCCGGCGACCAGCATGCCGAACTGAATGCACTTAAACTGATACACCAGATCAATCCTGTACAGTCCGAGGTAAAGCCAATTTACTACTTTATCATCCTTGCTATTCTCGTGGCGATTGTCTCTGCATATGCCATTTTGAGCTTCAAAAATCGCGTCCTCCAGTCAGCGCTTTGTGCGGTTAATTCCATCCTGATGACCGTCATTATCGGGCTTGTGATTTATTACACTTACTACACGACAGCCAAACTTTTTGACGAGGGAAATCCAGGTAACTACGAAATTGGATTTTATGGATTGATGGCATCGATGTTGTCCAATGTTTTTGCCAATCGCTTTATCCGTAAAGACGAAAAAGCGGTACAACAATCTAACAGATTCCGTTAGGTTTTGAGGTAAAGTGAGAGGGCAGTGGTTTACACAAGGCCCTCTCTCAAAAGATCGTGAAGATGCACAAAACCCAGCACCTGGTTGTTTTCAACCACCACTACCTGGGTGATACATTTTGACTGCATGATCTCCAAAGCATTCACAGCATACTCGTCAGGACCAACTGAAATAGGATTTGCAGTCATAATATCAGCTGCTTTCAGTCCTGGCAAAACCACTCCGGAATGTTCGTTCAGCATTCTTCGAAGATCCCCATCCGTGATAATTCCTGCCATACAGCCGTCGGCAGAATTTACGACAGAGGTAGCACCAAGCCTTTTCGAGGTAATTTCAAGAATGATTTCGTGAAGGGATGCAGTTTCTGAAACAACTGGTAAAGCGTTGTTAGGGTAAATATCACAAACCTTCAGATACAGGCGCTTGCCAAGCGAACCACCCGGATGGTATTTTGCAAAATCTTCATGTGTGAAACCACGCGCTTCAAGCAGACAAATAGCCAGGGCATCGCCCAAAGCAATCGTAACCGTAGTGCTTGTTGTAGGTGCCAGATTAAGCGGATCGGCTTCCTGAGGTGCAAAAGCGTGTAAAATGAAATGTGCGTTTCTACCTAGGTAAGAGTCACGATTACTGAGCATGGCGATGATTTTCACGCCTGTTCGTTTCAATAAGGGAATGAGCACTTTGATCTCCGGTGTATCGCCGCTGCGGGATATCACAATCACAACATCATTCTGCTGTATCATGCCCAAATCACCATGAATTGCATCACCGGCATGCATAAAAAGAGCAGGCGTGCCAGTAGAATTCAGCGTGGCTACAATCTTCTGACCGACTATTGCGCTCTTGCCAATTCCTGACACTACCACCCTGCCTCCCGAGTTGAGAATCAGGTGCACACACTTTTCAAATTCATCATCAATCCTCTCAATCAAATTATGAACTGCTGTGGCTTCTTTCAGTATCACTTCTTTTGCTATGGACTGAATATTTTTTAGTAATTTCAAATCTGAAACGCAGTTTTTATGGGGGACCAATTGTAATTATTCATTTCAAAAAACAAAGATAGAGAAGTTTGGGATAACCATTTTGTTGACAGAGTATGGTAAAAAAGGTTGATACTGTCGTTTTAGACACGTTAAAAGAAAGACTCAAAGAAATTTTCGGATACAGTCAGTTCAGAGGAGAGCAGGAGATTATTATTCAAAACATCCTGCTAGGAAAGAATACGTTTGTAATTATGCCAACCGGAGCGGGCAAATCGCTCTGTTATCAACTACCTGCTCTTGTAAGTGATGGATTAACGATTGTTATTTCCCCATTAATTGCCCTGATGAAAAATCAGGTAGATCAGTTGACTGCTTTTGGTGTGAATGCCCAGTTCCTGAATTC
>DASYHR010000484.1:0-3754 GCA_035998385.1 Dyadobacter sp.
AAGTTTCGCATAAACAGTTTTGGGAGATGAGCCCGTCGCCAGTCCCAACACACACATTTTACCCTCTTTCTGTTTTTTGCGAATCAGGTCAGCAATCTCCAAAGCTACAGCAGTGGATGCTTCTTTTGAGTCTGCGAAAATCTGGGTCGGAATTTTCTCGTAAGTAATCGGTTGGCCAACAGTTCCGTTGGTAGCGGTGTCATCAGCTGTTTGCATCAGCATGTTTTCCGGATTCACAGTCTTAATGTCCATTTGTGGTTGTTTGACGGGAGTTAAGGATAGGAAGTAAGCAGTTTCGAAGGACCACTTACGGCATCGATTTACAAAAATACGACACGAAAGACAATATTATTAAAAAAATTTAAAAATAACTTTTCTTTCATAATACTGCCTCAAAGGAACAATGTACTAGTATCACTATGCGCTTCTACTCATCGGGTTCGCGCATTTAAACAGAAAGTGAGATGTATTTTTTCTTTCCACAATTTTTGCTTGTATTTTTGCGGCTTAATTCTACATTCAACACATCAATTTCTGTTAAATCCCATGTCTACACTCACAAGCGTTGTACGTGACACTGCCATTTTTGACCTGATCAATAAAGAAAAGAATCGTCAGGAAGAAGGCATCGAACTGATTGCTTCCGAAAACTTTACCTCAAAACAGGTAATGGAAGCTGCCGGAAGTGTGCTAACTAATAAATACGCCGAAGGACTTCCGGGAAAAAGATATTACGGAGGATGTGAGGTTGTAGATGAAATAGAGCAAATTGCAATTGACAGACTGAAGGAGCTTTTCGGAGCTACATGGGCTAACGTTCAGCCTCACTCAGGTGCTCAGGCGAATACAGCAGTGTTTTTGGCATGCCTTAATCCGGGCGACAAAATCATGGGTTTCAATCTGGCACACGGTGGTCACCTTTCACATGGTTCGCCTGTAAACATATCAGGTAAGTATTTCCAACCTGCATTTTACGGTGTAGAAGCTGAGACTGGTCTGATCAATTGGGATAAAGTTGAAGAAACAGCAGTAAAAGAAAAACCAAAATTATTGATTTGTGGTGCTTCTGCATATAGCCGTGACTGGGATTATGAGCGTTTGCGTGCAATCGCAGATCAGGTAGGCGCATTATTGATGGCTGACATCGCTCACCCGGCGGGTCTTATTGCCAAAGGTTTACTTAAGGATCCGTTCGATCATTGCCATATTGTAACAACTACAACACACAAGACGCTTCGCGGACCTCGTGGTGGTGTGATCATGATGCGTAATGATTTCGAAAATCCATTCGGTATCAAAACACAAAAAGGACAACTTCGTACGATGTCTTCTCTACTGGACTCCGGCGTGTTCCCGGGAACACAGGGTGGACCATTGGAGCATATAATTGCAGCCAAAGCAATCGCATTTGGCGAAGCGCTAGGAGAAGGTTATTACAACTATGCTACGCAGGTTGCTAAAAATGCACAAGCTATGGCCAAGGCATTTACAGAAAAGGGTTACAAAATCATTTCAGGCGGAACAGACAATCATTTAATGCTGATTGACCTTCGTTCGAAAAATGGTGTAGAGTCAGCAATGACTGGTAAACTTGCAGAAAATACGTTGATCAAGGCGGATATTACCATCAACAAAAACATGGTTCCTTTCGACGAAAAATCGCCGATGGTAACTTCCGGTATGCGTGTTGGTACTGCTGCAATGACATCCCGCGGATTGGTAGAATCTGACATGGCACGTATCGTAGATATGATTGACACCGTATTGGTAAATCATGACAATGATGCAAAAATTGCTGCTGTGAAACAGGAGGTTAATACCTGGATGAAAGATTTCCCATTGTATAGCTAATACAATATTGAAATAGCAAATCGAACGGCATAGTATTCAGTAATTGTTTATTATGCCGTTTGTTTTTTACCGGTATCCATCGGGTTGTTGATAGCTTCAATGGTGTCAAAAAAGATGACATAATTGAAACAACCAGAACACCGGATGTAACGGTAATATTAAGAACTTAAAGAATTGTGTGCTAAGATGTTTTGACTTAATAAAGTTTTCATAACTTTGCACTCCAAAATTGAATTCTAATTGATATGAGCAAGAAAAATACGGACGAGTCCGGTTTTGAAATTATTGAAACACCCGAGGCCCTGGCCGGACAAATCAGTAAAGCAGAAGTTTTCTTTTTGAAAAACCGTAATGTGGTTTTTGGTATCGGCGGCGCTATTTTGCTTGCTGTTGTAGCTTTTGCCGGTTATCGTTTTTACATCGAGAGCCAGGAAGGAACTGCACAAACTGCACTTGCTAATGTTGTTTACGATTTTGAAGCTGATTCTTTGCAGAAAGCTTTGAATGGCAGTGGTGGTAATGAAGGTCTTTTGTCTATCGCTGATAGCTACAAAGGTACTGATGCAAGTAACCTTGCTACATTCTACGCTGGTGTTGCTTTATTGAAAGAAGGCAAATACGACGAGGCTATTTCTCGTCTTCAGGCTTTCAGTTCTTCTGATCTGTTGGTTCAGGCCCGCGCTCAGTCGTTGATCGGAGATGCTTACCTTGAAAAAAATCAGGCTGCAGAAGCTATTTCTTACTACAAGAAAGCTTCTGAATATGAAAAAAATGAATTCTTTACACCAGTTTATCTGATGAAACTTGCTCTTGCACAAGAGAAGGGCAATCAGGCTGCTGATGCTGTAGCTACCTATAAACGTGTTGTTGATGAGTTTCCACTTTCGTCGGAAGTTGTGAACGCTAAGAAATACATGGGATTATTGGAAGGACAGGTCGGCAAATAATGGTTCATTATTACTGTTCTAAAAAGGATAAAGCCGACAACGGTTTTATCCTTTTTTTGTTCCAAACCTATTTTTAAATAACGCCTGATCTTTTCAGGCTTTTACAAATTATACATTTACAAACCAGTTGATAAAGCTATGTCCAGCGCGGATAAAAATTTGAGTGTATTTACGACCAATGATCTTCCCGATATCAGTACTAAGAAGTTTGCGCTCGTTGTAGCTGAATGGAATGATGAGATCACCGAAAAGCTCTTCGAAGGTGCCTATCAAACCTTAATTCAATACGGAGCCCTGGCCCAAAACATTGAAAGAGGCAATGTACCAGGAAGCTTCGAATTGACGCTTGGCGCACACTGGTATGCACAGCGTGAAGATATTGATGCAGTTATTGCGATTGGCGTTGTGATCCAGGGAGAAACCAAGCATAACGACTACATCAACCATGCAGTGGCACAGGGCATTACCAATATCAGTATACAAAATAATAAACCTGTGATATTCGGCGTACTAACTCCAAATAATATGCAGCAGGCTATTGACCGGGCGGGTGGTGTACATGGTAACAAAGGCGACGAAGCTGCGATGACGGCCATTAAAATGGTGGGGCTGAAAAGCAAAATATTCGTCGGATAAAGGGAGGAATTGCCAGGGATAGTCATTCGTCGTCAGGTTTGGTCAGGAAATCGTCATTTTTAGTCAAGGGTAGTCATAAAATCGTCATTTTTGGTCAGAGGAAGTCGTTTGTCGTCAAGGATTTAACGATAAATACCTGACAATTTCATGACCATAGATGACAACCTCATGACAAGAGAAATAATTAGTAATCAAAAATCAATCACTATAAATTTATGCAAGTCTGGAAATTTGGTGGCACATCGGTGGGAAAACCCGAGCGCATGCATTCGATCCGCGAACTTCTTGAAAATGATTCCAATCGTAAAATTGTGGTTCTT
>DASYHR010000499.1:0-4771 GCA_035998385.1 Dyadobacter sp.
TAACGAGCAGGCAAGAAGCAAATATGTATTTGATGAGCTCTATCGCACGACGATGATTGATGCTCAGCAGGTGAGTGAACGTAACAAGTTTTTCCTGAAAGGATCATATCAATCGAGCCAGGGGGCTGAGGTGACATTGCCATTCGGGGTAGTTGAAACTTCCGTTACTGTTACTTCCGGTGGTGTACCTTTATCACCAGGTTCGGATTACCTCGTCGAAGCTCAATTAGGACGTGTGCGTATTCTGAACCAGAGCGTAATGAACTCCGGACGGGAAATCGTTATTGAATACGAAAGACCGGACATGTTCCAGAATCAGATCCGATCGCTGATCGGGACGCGTTTGGATTACGTCGTAAACCGGGATATGAGTGTAGGTTTGACGGCGATGAAATACCGCGAGAGACCAGCCGGATTCCTGACAAGGGTTGCCATCGGTAACGAGCCTGTTAACAATACAATGCTTGGTTTTGATGTCAACATACGTAAAGACGTTCCATTCCTGACCAAAATGCTGGATAAACTCCCTTTCCTGCAAACCAAGGAAATGTCCAGTATCCAGTTCAAGGCAGAATTTGCGAAGTTGTTCCCGGGTGTTTCAAAAGATGTGAATAACCGTTCACTGGTTGATGATTTCGAGGCGGCGAGAACCGTATACGACCTGGCACGCCAGCCTCAGAAGTGGCGCCTTGCTGCAGTACCTCCGAAGTTTACAGACGGAAAAGCCGGTAACGATCGCTCATACGGATACAAACGTGCCAAAATTTCAGCCTATACTGTAGATAACATTTTTGGGGGCCAGGGAGGGCTGGGCGGAGGCTATCAGATACCAAGTAATATTACTGCATCGGATAGCAATTATTACGAAAAATTGTATCTGCCAAACCAGATATTTCCTAACCGTGCCATAGCCGGACTTGTTACTTATCCTCAGAATATTCTTGATATTTCTTACTTCCCTTCTGAAAGGGGAATGTATAACTACAATACGGATTTGAGTAATGAGGGCCGTTTGAAAACACCGAGACAAAATTTCGGAGGTATCAGCAGAGCCATTACATCTGATAACGACTTTGACAATGCCAATATAGAAAGTATCGAATTCTGGGTACTGGATCCGTTTATCAACGATGGGTCAGAAAACTCAAAAATCAGAGATGGCTTCGAAAATCAACCTAATACCACAGGTGGAAAGCTGGTATTTAACCTGGGTGATATATCTGAGGATGTAATTCCGGACGAACGTTACAACTTTGAAAACGGTCTTCCGATTGGCCCGAAAATCGTAGGAGAAAATGTTGACTCCACGGCATGGGGATATGTAACGAGATCCCAATATCTGATCAATGCATTCAGCAACGAGCCGGGAGCGCGCCAGCGTCAGGACGTGGGGTTGGATGGGATGAGCAATGAGGAGGAACGTATTTTCTTCAAGGGCTATCTGGATGCTTTGCCGCAAGGTGTAAGGGAGCGATTCAGCCAGGATCCATCGGGTGACGATTTCTCTTTCTTCCTGGGTCAGGAGCTGGACGATAACAACGCGAAGGTAGTGGAGCGTTATAAAAACTACATGGGTATGGAGAATAACTCTCCGGAAAGCCAGGGACGTACCACCACGGTTACTCCCGCTTCTACCAACATTCCTGATGGGGAAGACATGAACGTGGATAATACCATTAATGACAACGAATCTTACTACGAATACGAAATTGACCTGAAACCGGGACAACTGGAAGTTGGAAAAGGTTTTATTGTTGATAAATCAGTTAATACGAAGGATGGTCAGAACTGGTACCTTTTCAGGGTTCCGATTAAAGAATTCTCAGGACAGGTAGGCGGAATGAATGGTTTCAAGTCCATTCGTTTCATGCGTATGTATCTGACTGACTTTCAGCAACCAGTTGTGTTGCGTTTTGCGCAACTGCAAATGGTAGGACAGCAATACCGTAAATACACCAGCAATCTTGCTGATGGAGGTTTACAGGAAGTCCCTGAGCCATACGACGCCAAGTTTACAGTGGGAACCGTAAGTATTGAAGAAAATGGTTTGAGTGCCAGCGCGAATAACAAATATGTGTACGATATCCCTCCGGGCTGGATTCGCGATCAGGACGCTACACAACGGCCTCCTTTGTTGCTGAACGAGCAGTCTATGAGTCTTTGCGTGACCGACCTTCGCGATGGAGACTCGCGTGCGGTATTCAAAAATGTTAATCTTGATCTTCAATTCAGAAAAAGACTTCGCATGTATGTACACATGCACAACGAGCAGAATGAAGACAAAATGGTTGGGGCATTCATGCGTATTGGGACTGACCTTACTCAGAATTACTACGAGATTGATATTTCTGCATTGAACTCAACAAGAATAGGCCAAAGCAACCGTGGTGAAATATGGCCGGAAGAAAATGAGCTAAATATTGCTATAGCGGATTTGATCAATGCCAAGGCAGCACGAAACCGCGACTTTGGACGGACATCAGGAAACGCATATTATGCTTCATCTTCTGAACAGCGCTACGGAATTAAAGTGGTAGGTAATCCTGATTTGAGCTCCGTAAGAGTCATGATGATCGGGATGCGCAACCCTAAATCTCAGGACGAACGTGCGAAGTCATTTTGTATATGGGTGGATGAGATGCACGTGGAGGGCTTTGATGAAACCGGTGGTATGGCTGCAATTGCACAGCTGAATGCCAAGCTGGCTGACTTTGCTACTGTCACTGCGTCGGGTCGGGTGGAAACCTTCGGCTTTGGAAGTGTACAGCAAAGAATCGGAGAGCGTTCCCGAAACCTGACTACAGAATATGGTTTCTCTTCAAATGTTGCTTTGGATAAACTGCTGCCGCAGAAATGGGGATTTGTCATTCCTGTTTTCCTGAGCTACGACCGCAGGAACGTAAAACCTCATTTTGATCCGCTGGATCCTGATATGGAATTGACCACTTCGCTTGCGAACCTGCGAAGTGGTGAGGAGCGGGACGGGTACCGGCGTATGGTCGAAGAAAATGCCGTGAAACGGGGTATCAATTTCTCCAATGTAAGGAAGGTGAAGACGAAGCCGGGAGCTAAAAATCATTTTTATGACTTTGAAAACTTCGCATTTACCTACGCTTACAGTGACGACAATCGCCGGAATATCCTGACGCAACAGTATGCGCAGCGCATGTACAAAGGTGGTATTGCTTACGTGTACAGCAGTCAGCCGAAGGCTTTTGAGCCATTCAAAAAGTATGAAGTAAAGAATCGTTGGGGTGAATTGATCAAAGATTTTAACCTGACCTTACTCCCGAATATGGTTTCGGTAAGAGCGGATGTTGACAGAAGATTTCTGAAAACACAGCTCCGCAATGCGGATCTGACAACGGATGGAGTGCAGCCGCTCTTTGAAAAGTATTTCTGGTTTAACCGTTACTATGATCTGAACTGGAACCTGACCAGAAATATGACCTTGGCGTATAACTCGTCTGCCAACTCTGTGATTGATGAGCCGATGGGGGATATTGACACGGCAGAGAAAAAAGACTCTTTATGGAATAATTTTAAGAAGCTGGGACGTATCAAAAACTTCGATCAGCGTATCAGTTTGACTTACCGCTTACCGCTGAACAAAATACCACTTACCGACTGGATGAGTGCTGACTACAAACATTCCGTTGGCTATCAGTATCAGGCTAACGCTTACGGTTTGGTTGATACTACAGGGGCTCCTTTTGGGGACATCATCCGTAACAGTCGTGAGCGAGGGTTAAGTGGAAAGGTTGATTTTGTGATGCTTTACAATAAGTTGAGATATCTGAAGTTCGCCAATACACCTTCGGCTGCACGTAAGAATTTCGCGAGAAGTCCGGGTGACGTAGAGGAAATAGACATGCGTACGACGGATGTGCTGAAAAATCTGACAAGAATTCTGATGACGGTACGCGGAATCAACTTTAACTATTCTGTGACAGAAACGACGGCGTTGCCGGGTTATCTGCGGGCACCACAATATTTTGGAATTGACAATACCAATGCGCCAGGTCTGCCTTTCGTACTAGGTCAGCAGGATAGAAATTTCCAGATTAAAGCAGCGGAGAAAGGATGGATCACAACCAGTCAGGTTCAGAACCAGCCATTCCAGCAAACTATTGCCAAGAACTTCTCTGCCAATACAACACTGGAGCCGTTTAAAGATCTGAGGATGATCATTGATGCAAGGCTTACCCGCCAGGATGCTTATCAGGAGTTTTACAGACCGGATGGTACAGGTGCATTTACCTCGCAAAGCGCATTGAGAAACGGACAATTCAGTATGTCGTTCTGGTCATTCAAAACAGCATTTACCAAAATGCCGCGGGATAATTCTTCACCGGTATTCGACAAGTTCCGCGCTTACCGTGACCAGATGATTGAAGTTCTGAATAACCGGAACCCTACCGAAATAAAAGGTGAGTATACCGAAACATCGCAGGACGTGTTACTGGCGGCTTTCTTCGCGGCTTATTCGGGACGTGGTACAGCAGACACGAGTAAGGTTCGTACCAACCCGTTCCTGAAATTCCCAATGCCAAACTGGGAAGTCAACTACAGTGGTTTGTCGAATCTGGCGGGTTTCAAAAAGCTGTTCAGTTCATTTAATATAAGGCATAAATATTACTCCAATTACAGCGTTGGTAACTTCACGTCTTCATTGGATTACGAGGCTTTGTATGTCAATCTCGCGGTGACTGGTTATCCGTTATCTTCCCGTCTTAACGATTTGGGACAGTACATTCCGGTATTTGCCATG
>DASYHR010000530.1:0-2567 GCA_035998385.1 Dyadobacter sp.
TTTTTGCATCCTTTGGAATTTGTTTTAGCAAGGTAATTTCCGTGTAACCTACATCCGTTGTTCCTCTGGCCACAGGTATTTTTTCAAAAGTCACATCCTCCTTGGATGGCTTTTCAGCTTCCTTGTGATCATGGGCATCGGTCTTTTCATGTTCACCCTTTTCATGCGCATGCCCTTTCTCAGAATGCACCTTTTCTCCATGCGCATCCGTGGCGATAAAGACGTAATCCTGCCCCTGATGGTTCACAATTGCCTCCGTAGGCACAGCAGGTACAGTGGCTTTTTCCAGACTTACGGCTGCTGTAATGTTCATTCCGTCGATCAATCCGGATTTATTTCCCATCACCTTTGCGTGTACGGATACCGCTTTACTCTCCCCTTCAAAAGAAGAGCCGAGTGAAAAAATACGTGCATCGTACTCTTTACCCGGTGCGTTGGTCAGGGTGAAATGGATGATCTGATTGTTACGCAGTTTGGGGAGATCCTTTTCATATATATATAAATCCAAATGCAATTGACTATTATCGACGATCTCGGCAATAGGCGTGGTCAGATCTACAAAGCTGCCGATCTGGGCAGTTACATTACTGACCACACCTGATATCGGGCTTTTAACAGAAAGACTGGAAATTAATTTACCACTGCTGCTTCGCGTCGGATCAATGCCCATCAGCTGAATTTGCTGGCTCAATGTATTCCTTCGGGTACGCAGTGTTTTTAGCTCGGTATCGGCGTTCTGGAAATTCCTCAATGCCCCTGCATTTCCTGCTGAAAGTTCCTTCTGACGATTGTATTCAATTTCTGCCAACGCAATGCGATCATTGATCGATATAAATTCTTCCTGTGACCGCATAAATTCCGGGTTTGCCAAGGTGGCAATTACCTGACCCTTCTTCACAGCATCTCCCGGCTGTACGCGTATCGTCTGAATGACTCCGCCGTAAAGCGTATTTACAGTTGCCCTGTTCTGATTAGGCACTTTGAGTGTACCATTTGCTTTCAGGGCAGCCGTAAGTTCTTTTTCCTCAATGACCCCCAGTTTGAGACCAATACTTTTTATTTGCGTAGCACTCAAACTGGTGGTATTCGGGTTTTCATGTTCATCATGGCCCTCGTCTTCGCCATGCTGTTCTGTTTTATGCTCTTTCTGCTCAGCATCTTGCCCGTCATTACAAGACGAGAAAAGATATATGACCGTAAGCAAACTTGTTATAATTAATAGCTGTTTCATTTGTTATCTATTCAGAAAATAATTGAATCGGATCACCGACTGGTTATAAGCATTCAGACTATCAAGGTAGTTGCGGCGGATATCGATCGCCTGCGTTAAAAACTGAGACAGTTCAGCAAAACTGATTTCTCCCTGCCGGTAAGCCAACGATGATGATTTGATAATTTCTGCTGCCTGCGCAAGTCCTGCCGTTTCGTAGTAGTTGAGCAAAGTATTATTCTTCTCCACTTCCTGCAGTGTCTGATCGCTCTGCGATACATACAATTGCTCACTGTAAGCCAGTTGCTTTTCCTGTAAATTGACTTCAGCCTTCGCTGCATTTACCCGGTTTCTATAGGCGCTCGCTCCAAACAATGGAAAAGCGGCACTCACCGAAAAACCTGTAAACGGATCACTCAAACCATACAAACGCTGAGAGAAAAATCTGCCTGAAAAATCAGGTTTGTTTTCGCTTTTTGCGATTGACACTTCTGCATTAGCAATGGCAATATTCTGCTTTTGCAAATCCAATAACGGATGTGTTGTGAGCTGAATTTGTTCTGGTAGCGGCAGCTTTTGCAGCGCGCTGTCAGCAGGCAAATAACGCTGTGGCACGTTTAAAAGCTGCATTAAAATTCGTTGCTGTATTTGAACTTCACTGACATTTTGAGCGATAAGAGCTTTCAGCTCCCGCAACCTGGCTCCGGATGCGATGCTATCCAGACCCGGCGTATCACCGGTACGTACCCTCAGAAGCGTTGTCTTGTTCAATGCAGTGTAAATGCTATCCAGACTTTGGTATAATTTACCCTGATCCTGCAAATACCAAAGCTGATAATAAACGGAACGCACTTCTTTTTTAAGGTTTGTGCCGATCAGTGTACCATTCGCTCTGGTTGCTTCTAATTGCTGATGATACAGATTTTTCTGTGCCTTATACAATCCTGGCCAGGGAAGACTCTGTGATACACCGATTTTCAAAATCCCTTTGCTGTCGGTTGGACGCAAATCTTCGTTCTCGGCGAAAACGCCCGTTTTGGGGATTAAGGCTGCAGATTTAACCTGATATTCTCCCTGCCGGATCGCTTGCCTGTTTACTTCCAGTTCAAGGTTGCCACCACTTGTTTTGAGCAACTGCTCTATCCCGACTCTCTCCGCGGTAACAATCCTGTCCTGCGCATTTGCATTTCCGGCAGTGAACAAAAGCAGAGCGAAAACCGCGGTCACAACGACAGAAGAAGTGCCGGCGGAATTTCCCTTTGGTTTATTAAAAAGAATATAAAGTAAAGGAAGAACCACCAGCGTCAGGAAAGTAGCCGTTACCAATCCACCGATTACCACTGTAGCGAGCGGCTTT
>DASYHR010000570.1:0-5810 GCA_035998385.1 Dyadobacter sp.
TGAAAGAATTTAGTGATACTGTTCTGGTCGTATTGAACGACAAACTGGAAGAATTATACGAAGACATGACGCTTACCCAGGCCTTTGCTGAGGCTGACGGTATTTTGCTGAATGCTGTAAAAAGTATTTCTGAGATCATCACCACCAACGGGAATATCAATACTGACTTCAAGGATGTAGAGAAAGTTCTTAAAAGTGCAGGGCAGTCGGTGATGGGAACATCAGAGGCGTCGGGTACTGAACGTGCTCAGCTTGCGATTAAAGAGGCGCTTGACTCTCCGTTGCTGAACGACCGTGATATCCGTGGTGCGAAGAGGATTCTGGTTACCCTGGCTACAAGCAAGAAGAAAGAGGCTACGATGAAGGAGCAACGTGAGATCTGGCAGTTTGTACTGTCTCAGGTTGGCGGTGAAGCGAGGATGTTTAAGCTGGGTACAATCACAGATGATTCGCTGGGAGATAAGCTGAGGGTGACGATTGTGGCCGCAGGTTTTGACAGTATCGAATCTCCGATTCCCGGAATGCAGACTAAAAGTATGCTTAGGGCAAGCGAAGAGGCAGCAGCATATCCTGAGCCGGTTCAGGATGAATTTATGATGACAGCTGAAGTAACCGGAACCAATACCGGAACTGTTGATATCGTGATTGATAATGAGGTTACGATTCCTGCTGACGAAATCAATCATGTGTCTATCATTGATTCAGATAGTGAAGAAGACTGGACAAATGAGGAGGCTGACAGAATGGACGCCATGATCAAGTTCTTCAAGGAAGGAAGTGTGAGATACACGGATCTCGAAGGTCCTGCTTATCGCAGAAGTCAGATTGAACTATGGAGGCGCCCAGCGATTCCTGCAAATGAAATGGAACAACATTGGTTGAAGTAATAAAAGAGGAGCCCCGGGGCTCCTCTTTGTCATTGTGCTCTATCTCAAAAGGCGATGATTTGCTCAGCCTGTATCTGAAGTAACTCATTGTAGAGCGTATTGGTAATCGTGCCCTCCGCGTAATGATTGCGGATTTGCGCCAGCTTAACTCTTAATGCAAGCGTATTCATGCCCAGGTAGCTGAAAACGTCATTCAAATGACTCATGGCGATTGTTGCCCCCTGTGGATTGGAAGACAGGCCTACCAGTGCTGCTTTTTTGTTGGTAAAGCTATTGGGGTAGGGCAAGCCGTCAATAAATGCTTTCAATACGCCCGGGTAGGACCCATTGTATTCGGGAACAATAAATATGAATTTATCGGTTTTCTCCAGCAATGCTCTCAATCCGTTAAAACCTTCACTCTTGCCGCTGTTTTCATACATAGCCGACACCGTGAAATCATGTGGTAAGTGGATCAGATCAAGGATCATACTGGGTGTATCCAGCTTCGTCAGAAGATTTTGATAATAGTCTGCGACTTTGCGGGACATGGAATTGGGCCGGTTTGTACCCACTATAATTACGATATGCTGACTGGATATGCTCATTCTACTGGCGACTGTAAGCCGCGTTATTTCATTTTACAAATGTCAATGTACTTGTAAAGAAACAATTTTCGACTGAATATGTTTCAGTAATCCCTTTCGGTTTTAACCTGGTCTGGCGCGAATAAAACGGAATAACAGGACACAGTTTCTCATTCCAGAACATTTATTGTTATATTTGACCCCTTAATTCATCATGAAAATGCTGTAAAGACTTGTTTTTCAGGTCTTTAATGAAGTTGCTAACTTACATCATTATATGTCTTGGTTTATCCGAAAAGAAAAAGGTATTAGTACACCCACGGAAATGAAGCGTGAAGCTCCGGACGGGTTATGGTATCAGTGTCCTCAATGTAAAAAAATAACCGCGACACGCGAGCATAAGCTTAATGCGTATACTTGCCCACATTGTAATTACCATGACAAAGTGGGATCCGAAATATACTTCGAACTTTTGTTTGATGACAATAATTTTACTGAGCTGGATAAAGATATGGTATCCGGTGATCCTTTGAAATTTACAGATACAAAAGCCTATCCTGATCGTGTAAAGTCAACCATCCAGAAAACGGGTCTGAAAGATGCAGTCCGAACGGGATATGGAAAGATGAACGATGTGGATATTGTAATCGCCTGTATGGATTTCAATTTCATCGGAGGTTCTATGGGCTCGGTTGTGGGTGAGAAAATCGCTCGTGCGATTAATCATGCACTGAAAAAGAAAGTACCCTTTTTAATGATATCCAAGTCTGGTGGTGCACGTATGATGGAGGCAGGTTTCTCTTTGATGCAAATGGCCAAAACGTCTGCGCGCCTTGCTCTGCTTTCGGAAGCGAAGTTGCCATACATATCGTTGCTTACCGATCCTACTACCGGTGGCGTAACAGCGTCGTATGCAATGCTTGGCGATTTTAATATCTCAGAGCCTGAAGCCCTCATTGGTTTTGCGGGTCCGCGTATCATCAGAGAAACAATCGGTAAGGATTTGCCCAAAGGATTTCAGAGCGCAGAATTTGTTCTGGAACATGGCTTCCTTGATTTTATTGTAGACAGAAAAGATCTGAAAGATAAATTGACGAGTTTGCTTACCATGCTGAAGTAGTCTTACGGACATGAATAGATATCTGCTGCGTAATCCATAAGTCAATGGGTTACGCAGTTTTGTTTTGAAGAGTCTGTAAGCAAGTCAGGAAAATTGATTTTTTTCTGGTGTCGGTTAATGCGCAAGTTTCCACTATTCACCGAACATCGCCAGTGCGAAAACACTGACACTGCAATGAGAGAAAGTATCGGCTGTGCTTGTGCATCCTGCGCATGGGAAATCCTGTTTTGAAATAATAGCAAGCATAAACAAAAGTGAGCTACGAAGGAGCCGTGTTTCATTTACTTGGTATAGTTTTAGAAAACATTAATTTTACACTCCATAATTGTAGGAAGGATGTCAGAAAAGTTAGTTAAAAAAGTAGATATAAAGAATCGGAGAGCCTCATTTGAGTACTTTTTCGTAGAAGAATTCACAGCAGGTTTGGCGCTGACAGGAACAGAGATCAAATCGATCAGACAGGGTAAGGTAAATTTCCAGGATGCCTATTGCCTGTTCATGGATAATGAATTGTATGTACGCAGCCTGCATATATCACCTTATACCGAAGGCACGCATTATAACCACGATCCGATGCGTGACCGCAAATTGCTTATCACCAAAAGAGAGCGGAAACGGTTAACTGAAAATCTAAAGGATCAGGGATTGACAATCATACCTGTACGCTTGTTTACCTCAGACAGAGGTTTTGCGAAATTACATATTGCACTTGCAAAAGGAAAGAAACTGTACGACAAACGGGATTCAATTAAGGAGCGTGATGTGAAGCGTGAAAACGACCGGGCGGGTTATTAGTCCCTTATGCTCTGCAAAGGACGATACCTGCCTGCGGTGCGCACTGTATATCAATGTCTTTGATGTTAAATTATTGATATTATATGAATTTCAATAGGAACTATATTAGTTAAAAATTCATATATTGTGAGAATCAATTACCTCAAAGGCTCATGGGTAAAGTACTGGTTCTTAATCAAGATTACAGCGCATTAAGTGTTTGCACCGTTCCGAAGGCGTTTTTGTTAGTATACATGAATAAAGCAGAGATGCTGGCAGAATCTTCCAGTGATTATCTGCGTACCGTAAGCAGTGAGTATCCGCTCCCTATTGTGATCCGGCTTCACCGTTATATTCATTTGCCTTACCGTGGCGTGGTAATGACACGTCATAATATTTTCAAAAGAGACGGTAACAGATGCCAGTACTGCGGAACACATGATAACCTTACGCTGGACCATGTCATTCCGAAATCCCGCGGTGGCAAAACCAACTGGGATAATCTTTCAACGGCTTGTAAAAGATGTAATTCTAAAAAAGGAGATCATACGCCGGAAGAGGCAGGTATGTTTCTGAGACAGCGCCCGTTCCGTCCTTCCTTTCTAATGTTTATCCGCGATTTCTCAGGCCTGGCCGACGAAAACTGGCTTCCTTACCTGGGCTCAAAAGAGCGGGCACGATCCTGAAATTCCGCTTTGATACCGTAAAGTCTTAAGAATCTGCACTTTTCTTTCGAAAATCACTTGTACCTCTGGATTTTAACCAAAGGAAATAGTACCTTTGCGCTCTATTTTTTCAAAACATCATTTTTAACAAGTTTCAGCTGTTTAGCTCGCCGGCTGATGTATTCCAGAGCAACAAGTCCTATTTATGTCTAAGGAAAAACAAACACAAACACTTCCTGATTTCGATTGGGAAAAAGCAGAAGACAAAGGTTTCGGTACAGGGTATTCGTCTGCAGACCGTACACGTCTTGAAGCAATGTACGAAACTACGATCTCTCCTGTTCAGGAAAAAGCAGTAGTGAAAGGTATCGTTGTTGGTATTACCGACCGCGAAGTAATTCTTAACATTGGTTTCAAATCTGATGGTATCGTTTCATTCAACGAATTCCGTGATCTTCCGGGATTGAAGATTGGAGACGAAGTTGAAGTATACGTAGAAAATCAGGAAGACGCGCAGGGTCAGCTTGTGTTGTCACGTAAAAAAGCGAAAGTTATCACTGCATGGGATAACATCCAGAAATCGTTTGACGAAGACGTGGTTATTGATGCTAACGTGAAGAGAAGAACGAAGGGTGGTCTTATTGTAGATATATTTGGCATCGAGGCTTTCTTGCCAGGTTCTCAAATCGATGTGAAGCCTATCCGCGATTTCGACATCTTTGTTGGAAAGCGTATGGAAGTGAAAGTTGTTAAGATCAATTACGCAAATGATAACGTAGTTGTATCTCACAAAATATTGATCGAAAAAGATCTTGAAGCACAACGTCAGCAAATCCTGAACAACCTTGAAAAAGGTCAGGTACTTGAAGGTGTGATCAAGAACATGACTAACTTCGGTGTGTTCATCGATCTTGGTGGTGTTGATGGTCTTCTTCACATTACTGATATTTCATGGGGTCGTATCAACCACCCATCTGACCTGCTTGCGCTTGATCAGAAATTGAACGTGGTTGTTCTTGACTTTGATGAAGAGAAAAAACGTATTTCTCTAGGTCTTAAACAACTTCAGTCGCACCCATGGGATTCTCTTGAAGAAGGAATCCAGGTTGGATCAAAAGTTACAGGCCGTATTGTTAACGTTGCTGATTACGGCGCGTTCCTTGAAATCAAACCAGGTGTTGAAGGTTTGATCCACGTTTCTGAAATGTCATGGTCTCAGCACCTGCGCAATCCTCAGGAGTTTATGAACGTAAACGACGAGATCAGTGCAGTTGTTCTTACGCTTGATCGTCAGGAAAGAAAAATGTCATTGGGTATCAAACAGCTTACTGAAGATCCTTGGACTCAAAGTTCATTGAAAGATAAGTATGCAATTGGTACACGTCATAAAGGTATCGTTCGTAACCTTACTAACTTCGGTTTGTTTATCGAGCTTGAAGAAGGTATCGACGGATTGGTACACGTATCCGACTTGTCATGGACTAAGAAAATCAAACATCCTTCGGATTTCGTTAAGGTTAATGACGAACTTGAAGTTGTAGTTCTTGAACTTGACGCGGACAACCGTCGTCTTGCTTTGGGTCACAAACAACTTGAAGAAAACCCATGGGATACTTTCGAAACGATCTTCGCAGTTGGATCTGTTCACAAATCAACTATCGTAGCGAAAGGTGATAAATTTGCAACACTTGAGCTTCCTTACGGAATTGAAGGTATTGCGGCTATCAAAAATCTTACGAAAGAAGATGGTACAGTTGCTGAAGCAGGAGAAAGTCTTGACTTCACAGTTCTTGAATTC
>DASYHR010000737.1:0-1713 GCA_035998385.1 Dyadobacter sp.
TGATGCAAAGGGAAGCTGCTCACTGGCGTTGCATGCTGAGCAGAATGCGATTCTTTTTGCTGTAAAAAATGGATCAAATATTGAAGGATCAACGCTCTTCGTCACTTTGGCGCCTTGTATTGCCTGTGCAAGAGTGATATATACAATGAAGATCAAAAAGGTGATATTTCTACATTCTTACGCTGCGTACAAAGGTATTCAGGTTGAAGAAGGCGTAGAGTTTCTGAAACGTTTTGGAGTAGAGGTGGAGCAGTACCAACGATAGGTGCTTCGAGTAGGAATTTAAAATTAAGAATTACTAATTAAGAATGAAGAGTTAAGCGCTGCCGCTATTCTTCATTCTTAATTCATTAAAATTCTTAATTTCAGTGATGTACTCCGCCTTCGCCATGTACGTGACCGTGGCTGATTTCTTCGGCTGTTGCCGGGCGGATTGACAACACCTGACCTTCGAAATGCATTTCTTTACCGGCAAGTGGATGGTTGAAGTTCATTACAACAACATCTTCTTTCACTTCCACTACCTGGCCATGCATACGTTCGCCGTCTTCGTTAGTCATTGGGATAAGATTTCCCACCTGAAGTAACTCGTCCTGATTGACGTCTTCCATTTGGAATACTTGTTTCGGCAATTCTACAACTGCTTCTTCATCATATTCACCATATCCTTCTTCGGGAGCAACCGTGAAGTCAAATGTATCGCCGGCAACGAGACCTTCGATCTGATTTTCAAACCCCTCAGGAAGGCCACTGATTCCTTGTATGAAATACATCGGATCTTCTTCCGTTACTACTTCTACTACGTCCATTTCGCCATCCGTGTCGGGAATACGCAGACTATATGTTAACGCTATCACGTTATTTTTTTCAACTTTCATTTGCTTGTCTGATTTAAATATTGATTGTTGTAAAATAATTGTTCCCGTTGATTGGCAGTAGCCATTGTGGCAGCAAACGTACGGCTATTTTACCAAAATAACAGTTATATGAACTTTTTAGCGCATTTATTGCTGTCGGGTGAGAGGGAAGGCATTATCATGGGAAATTTCGTCGGAGACTTCGTAAAAGGGCGTCTTACCGACGAGAAAACAGCTTCATGGAATCCCGAATACGTCACCGGACTCAAATTACATCGCTTCATTGACTCCTTCACAGATACACATCCCATCGTACGTGAAGCCAGGATTAAGATAGCTGAAAAACATGGCCGGCTTTCAGGAATTATCATCGATATTTACTTTGATTACTTTTTAGCCAGGTTTTTTACGGACTTTTGTAATGAGACGTTATGGACGTATTCGCACCGAATGTACAGTCTGATTGAAAAAAATGAGTACCTTATTCCTGAGCAGATGATACCGATGGTTCAGGCAATGGTCCGGCAGGACTGGCTGAATAGCTATGAATCGCTGGACGGAATTAATCTCACTTTCAGCCGAATGTCGCGTAGGGCAGGGTTTATGGAGCACATTCAGTATGCGGTTGATGAACTTCGGCTGAATGAATTGTTTTACCAGCAGAAATTCCGCTCATTTTTTCCTGAATTACAACTAGCGTCAGAGCGTTTCATTGCTGACAATAGCATTTTTAACAACAAGAATAATTAATACCCATGGCTCAATCGCCTGATGTTGCTCTGAAAGAGATCAAAAGCAAAAAATACAAACCACTATATTTCCTGCATGGTGACGAGCCCTTCTTTATCGATAACAT
>DASYHR010000805.1:0-2223 GCA_035998385.1 Dyadobacter sp.
TCCAATGAAGGTCCCGTTCCAAATTTAATACCCGGATACAAAGCTTCCAGTGCCTCTGCCAATAAGTGAGCAGAAGAGTGCCAGAATGTTGCTTTTCCATCTTCATCGTTCCACGTGAGGAGCTTCACCAGCGAATCCTCCGTGATCTCACGTGTGGGATCCCAGACTTCACTGTTGACTTTTGCAGCGATTACATTGCGCGCAAGACCTTCACTTATACTTAATGCGATGCCCATAGCGGTTATACCCTTCGGGTAAAAACGTTCGCTACCGTCGGGCAGGGTAATTTTAATTTGAGACTCGTCTTTCATTCAAAGGTGTACTGTAAGCGTTATAATTACTCTGTGGTGTTGCTATATGTTGCTCATGGCTTTTCATTTGACCCGATAAACATTGTTCATCAAACCTGGACAGAAATATGATATCACAGGGGATATCATGCAAATCTATTGAATTTTAACTTTTCGCGATGAATCCACCGGGATATTTATCGTTTTGCGTGGTTGGATCAGATCAAGCTTGACCCTTGAAGTGTCCAAAAAACGATAGTTGTCCGGTTCCGCAGGAGCACCATATTGCGACTCTCCGCTTTCATCTCTCCGCATTCTCCAAAGGCCATTATGCGCAGGACGGTCTTCCGGATTGGCGGCTAATGTGATTCCATATAATTCACGGGCCTTTGCAAAGTTGCCTAGTTTCTCGTAACAATATGCCATCAGGTTGTGAATTTGAGGGTAGTTAGGATCAATCTTTAGCAACTGGTTAAGGGCAACGAGAGACCGGTGGTAGGATTTGGTTTTTAATCCCAGGTCAGCCATTTGTGTCAGTGCTTCGCGGTAACGCGGGTTGACCGCAATGGCTTTCTGATAATAAATCATCGCTGTGTCAGCCTTTGCAAGACCATTGTATATCTGTCCTCTTTCAAAAAAGAGTTCAGCTACATTAGGGAAACGCTGAATCGCTTTGTTATTGATAGCCAGCGCCTGAGGTATATTCTGTAGTTTGCGGTTGATCATAATACTCTGCATATAGGCTCTGAGCATGCGCGGATTGTTTTTCATCGCATAATCCAAGCTCACCAAACTAGCCAGGGAATCTCCCTGTTTTGCCTGCAACATTCCTTTCACATAATAGGCGGAAGCATCGTGAGGAGCGAGCCTCATAGCATGGTTGAGATATCTGCCGGCTTCAGTAAAACGGCCATTGGCCTGCAGTAAATCGGAAAGCAGTACATAAAGCTCGGGAGTTCCCTGCTGTAATACTTCCGCACGTTCCGCATCTTCCAGGCCGGACTCCAGCTCACCTAATTCACGGTAGATTTTCCCTCTCAACAAAAAATACTCGGCAACGTTGTCCTGCTCTTCAATTGCCGCGGTGATATCTTCCAATGCCGGGCGGTATTCTTCACGGTCAAAATAGATCCTCGCACGTTTGAAATAATTTGCATCCAAATCAATTCCCCTCGAAATGAGATCTGAAAGAGATTGGAGCGCGTCTTTTTCCCATTGTGCCTTATTTTTTTTGACAACTGGAGGTATACGGGTATTGTTACGGGCATCGCTCTGGCAGGAAGCCATCACCACACTCACGCTCAAAAACACGATACCTGTTAAATGTTGCCAAAATCTGTTCCTCATCCTATTTGTCAATTTAGATGCTCTGGTCTGAGAAACGGGAGAACACGCCAAGCGGTAGCTTTTTCCCGAAAGAGTCGGGTATGAAAAGTTCGCCAAACTGATGATTGATCTGGTCTCCGAAATGTGCTTTTATTAAATTCTCCACGATCAGTGCCGAGAAGCCAAGAGAGTATAGATTGATGATGAAGAAAAAGTTTTCTTTCTTCAATAACTGCGAACACAATCTCAGGATTTCGTTCAGATTTTCCTCCAGTAGCCATTTTTCACCGTCAGGTCCTCGCCCGTATGCAGGCGGATCCAGGATGATTCCGTTGTATTGATTGCCACGTCTTACCTCGCGTTGTACAAATTTCAGCGCATCTTCGACCACCCAGCGGACATTGTTCAATCCGCTTAAATCCATATTTTCTCTCGACCAGTTGATCACCTGCTTCACCGAATCCACATGCGTAACGTCTGCTCCGGATGCTTTTGCAGCCAGTGACGCAATGCCTGTGTAGGCAAACAAATTGAGTACAGTTGGTTTCTCTTCCGGAATCGCCTTCAAAGCTTTTGATATATAATCCCAGTTGGTAGCCTGTTCAGG
>DASYHR010000995.1:0-7591 GCA_035998385.1 Dyadobacter sp.
CCGTGCATACGAAAACATCACTTCATCCTACACAAGTTATCTTTTCAGAGCTGTAAGGAATGAGTGTTACACGTACGTACGCCGCGAGTTTGGCCGCACCGATTCTCTGGAAACATCTCTGGAAACGACACTCTCCGCTACACAGCCCCAGCCCGATGCAGAAATTCACTACAACAATCTCTATCTCAAAGTCAACGATGTGATCGGAAAACTGCCATCTCAATGTCAGCGGGTTTTCCTGATGAGCAGATTTGAGAATAAAAAGTATAACGAGATCGCGCAGGAACTCCAGATATCTCCAAAGACAGTTGAAGTACATATTTCAAAAGCTTTGAAACAACTGAGATCTGCCTTACATGGAGAGTGGATGACATCCTGGCTGCTCATATTGAGCTCACTCCATATTCTATCCTGACCGACAGATTGTCTTCAGGGCACCATATCATTCAGACTATGAAAACGTCTATTTCAAAACATACACTCTTTGAGTACCTATCCGGCAGATCTAATCCGCTGGAAAAACAAATGGTCATGGAATGGTTATCCGATCCGGCTAACACAGAAAATTTCTATGAATGGCTATTGGAATACGAAATCCATAATGTTCAGTTTGTTGCAGATCAGGAAAGTGCTATGCACCGCCTTTTGGCAAGAGTTGAAGAGTCTGGCGCGGAGACAGGTAGTCAACAAGAAGAGTACATTGAATCTGCAGGTCCTTCCTACGCTCCCGCACGAACTCCACTTTTGCGGCGCGTTTTATTTGCTGCTGCTTCGGTATTATTTGTAGTAAGCACAGGATGGTGGTTTCGCGACGCTATTATGTATAAGACCTACCAGACTGCCTACGGACAAACCACAGATATCTTTCTGGAAGATGGGAGTAAGGTCGCTTTAAATGCAAATTCCAGTTTGAAAGTCCCGCGCTTCGGTTTCAGTGAAGAGGTACGTGAAGTTTACCTCAAAGGTGAAGGGGAGTTTACGGTAAGCCATACAGTGGATCACAAACGCTTCGTAGTCAAGACTTCGGAAAAGTTTCAGGTTGAGGTTTTAGGAACACAGTTTTCTGTTTTTGCCCGTCCGAGAGGGACAAAGGTTGCGCTTACAAGCGGAAGTGTCAGAATTGATTACGACAGAGAGCATCAAAGATCGGAAGTCATGATGGTACCCGGCGACCTTGCAGTACTGGATCAGAAAGGAACAGTACAGATTGAGAAAAATCGTGACACAAAGGCACTTGTGTCCTGGAAAGAGCAGCGCTACGTATTCGATGCTACGTCGGTAGACGAAATCGCATCCATGATTGAAGAAAACTTTGGAAGAAAAGTATCCGCCGGCAACCCGGAAACTGGCAAACGCACGATCACAGGGAACTTTCAGACCAAAAATGCTGACGAATTGCTGAAGACGATATCTGAAGTACTGGATTTGAAAATTCAGTCATCAGGAGATTCCATCCTTTTGAATACCCATTAATTATCCTTAATTCCTTAAACGATGCGACTAAATTTATCCGCAAAACAGTGGCTGTCGATGGGGCTGGTGGTAATGACACAAGTCACACCAGCTGTACAGGCTCAGCCTATTGCATTTGCTGCCATGCGTACCAGGCAGCCCATGGCCGACAGGCAGGAAATGAAGCTGAAAAACGTTCTGCTTGATCTTCAAAAACATTATGATGTTGAAATTGTATTTGAAGATCGTCTGGTAGTTTCAGTGAATGTAGCCTCAAAAGCCCTCAATTTTTCAGATCCGATAGAAAAAAATCTGGATGTGATATTGAACCAAAGTGGATTGAAATACCGGAAAACCAGAAAGAACACATACGTAATTACTGAAACCAAAAATACAGACGCTGAACGAGCCAAAGATGCTGCAATGACTGATAATTCATCTGCAGCTTTAGAAACTGCAGTGGCACAGGCTGTTGCAGACAGGGTGATCAGCGGAAAGGTGGCAGATGAAACCGGAGCGGCTTTGCCGGGCGTAAGCGTATTGTTGAAAGGAACGCAAAGAGGTACATCAACGGGAGTAGACGGAGATTTTAAATTGGAGGTTCCCGAAGATCAGGCAAGCCAGGCCACGTTGGTTTTTAGCTTTGTAGGTTACCAGTCAAAAGAGGTGGCGGTCGGCAATCAGACCAGCCTTACAGTGAGTCTCGCTCCGGACGAGAACGCATTGGCAGAAGTGGTGGTGGTTGGTTATGGTACTGTTAAAAAATCAGACTTAACCGGGGCCGTTGGAACTGTAAAGGCAGAAGCACTGCAGGAAAGACCCGCATCTTCGCTAAATCAGGGGCTTTCAGGCCGTATTACCGGCGTGAACGTATCTTCCAACTCCGGACGCCCGGGAGGCAGAGCTAATATTCGTATTCGTGGAGCAAGTTCGATCAGCGTTTCAAATAATCCGTTATATGTGATTGACGGAGTGATTCTGAACGCAGTGGATTTGCAAAACGGTAGTTCACCCATTGATTACATCAACCCGAATGATATCGCGTCAATTGAAGTATTAAAAGATGCATCATCCACGGCAATCTATGGTGCCCGGGGTGCAAACGGGGTTATTCTGGTGACGACCAAACGTGGTACATCCGGAGGCGGTCGTGTTACATACGATACAGATTTCAGCATTGGTATCGCTCCTAAAAAGCTGGAGGTACTGAATGCAAGAGAGTTTTTGGCAGTGGAGGATCTGGCGTATGTCAACGCGAAGAAATACGATCCGAATGCATTTAATGCGGCCGGTGTAAGCACCAAATATGTTGATCCAAAAACGAAAAGGACTAATCCTAAACTTTTTGATGCACAAGGAAATCCCTTGTATGATACAGACTGGCAAAAAGAGTCATTTCGAAAAGCATTGACTCAGAATCACCAGCTTGGATTCACAGGTGGAAATGAAAAAGGTAGCTATGGCGCATTTTTAAATTACCGTAATGAAAACGGAGTGATGCGTGAATCATGGCAAAAAAGATATGCTGCCCGCTTTGTTTTTGACAACCAGATCAAAAGCTGGCTGAAAGTAGGAGGGACTTTGGGTTACACAGACCAAAATGAAAAGCAGATTGACCAGTTAGGTGGTGGTGGAATAACAGCCATGCGCCAGGTAATTGAAGCGTTGCCGATCATTCCTGTAAGATATCCTGACGGAACCTGGGCAAGTAACCGGGACTATCCCGGGATGGAAGGAGGAGACAGTCCACTTCGTGTAGCTGCCGACAGACTTTATTTCCTTCGCACGCAGACGATGCTGGGAAGTATGTATGCCACGATTAATCTTGCACCGGGACTGGAACTGAGATCTACACTTGGAACCAATGTGATCAACCAAAGAAATGATTACTTCGCTGCTAAAGGGATGCAGTATATCTCTACGAACGGTAATGCTTCTGTACGTAACAACCGTTACAATTCGTGGCAGTTTGAAAACTACCTGACTTACTTCAAAGAATTCGGCAGAATCCATTCTATCAACGCAATGGCAGGTTTGTCATGGCAGCATGTGGATCAGTTCGAAAGTGTTGCAAACGCAGAAGGTTTTGATGATACGTATTTCCAGTTTAATAACCTGGGTGCTGGTGCAACTCCACAGGCATCGTCGTCATTCGCTACAGCATACGGTTTGAACTCCTATTTTGCCCGTGTGAACTATAGCCTGATGAGTAAATACCTTGTCACCTTCACTGGTCGTATGGATGGTTCTTCAAAATTCGGGGAATCTAACAGATATGCATTCTTCCCGTCTGCAGCTGTGGCATGGCGCGTAAATGAGGAGGAATTTATGAAAGGCATTCCTGCAATATCCAACCTGAAAGTCCGTGCAAGCTACGGTGCAACGGGTAACTCCGAAATTCCTGCTTACCGTGCACTTGCCGGAATGTCCAACAACATTTCAGGTCAGGTGGATTACAGCGTGATTTTCAATGGAAGCCGTCAGATCGGAACAGGTATTTCCAGAATGTCGAATACAGATTTGCAATGGGAAAAAACCCAGCAGGTTGATTTTGGTCTGGAACTTGGCTTGTTTAACAACAGGGTCAATTTTGAACTTGATTTGTATCACAGAAAAGTGAATGATATGCTTTTGGATGCTCCGCTGCCATTTACAAGCGGATACAGAAGCATATTCACGAACATAGGTAGTATGGAGAACAAAGGTGTCGAGTTTGCTATCAACACAACCAATATCAAAACTGAAAACTTTACCTGGAGTTCAACCTTTAATATTTCAGTAAACAAAAATAAGGTATTAGCGCTCTCAGGCGGAAGCGATATTCTATCGGGAAATGGGGTGATCAGGGTAGGAGAACCGGTAGGTTCGTTTTTTGGAAGAAAGCATTTGGGCACATGGGGAACGGACGAAGCTGAAGAAGCTAAAAAATACAATATGCTTCCCGGTGACGTGAAATACCTGGATTTGAATGGTGACGGTACAATTAATGACAACGACAGAACAATCATTGGTCGTGGTATACCTGATGGATTTGGTACATTCCTGAACACATTCCAGTACAAAGCATTCTCATTGACAGTAGACCTTCAGTACATGTACGGCAATGATGTGCTCGACAGAAGTATCCACTCAGCAGAGGACAGACAAGGCATTGCAAACAGTTACAAAACTGTTTTGAATGCCTGGACGGAATCCAATCAGAACACGCCTATTGCACAAATCAGACCGATCAACGCATATTATACCACCAATAACGATTCTCACAAGGTTACTGACGCATCCTTCATTCGTGGACGTAACCTGTTACTTGCCTACAATTTCCCGGCAGCCACTGTTTCAAAATTGAAGCTGGATCGTCTGCGTGTGTATGGCTCGGTGCAGAACTTCTTCGTGTTGACTAAATACAAAGGGTTTGATCCTGAAGTGTCCAACTCCAATTCTCCTTTTGATCAGGGCTTGGGACTCTATGATTATCCCCGTCCGCGTGTGTTTATGGTCGGACTTAACATTGGTTTATAATCTTATTTGACGACCTTTTTAAAGAGGAAACAGATGAATATCATATCAAAAAAATATAAGCTGCTCGCATTGGTTACCTGTGCAATGTGGCTACCCGGTTGTTCCGACTTCCTTGTCGAATCCGATCCTAGCAATTTCACCGTAGAGAATTACTTTACCAAGCCCGAGCATGCAACAAGTTCTGTCAATGCAATTTATGCCAACTTAAGAGTACCGCTAAATAGTGGCTTTAATGGTGGTGCATGGATGATGACAGAGTTCGCTACCGGGCTTGCTAAAACTGACCTGGGGCAGGCGGTTAATAGCTACTTTATCAAAGATCTGAGGAATACTTCTGATAATACTTATGGCCAGTCTTACTGGGAGTTTTATTACAAGGGTATTGGTAATGCCAATTTGTCCATTTCCAAAATTCCGGGAATTAGCATGGACGAGACAGCGAAGAAAAAGCTGATGGGAGAAGCGTACTTCCTGCGCGCATTTTACTATTTTAATCTGGTGCAGATGTTCGGTAATATTCCGTTAATCATCGAGCCGGTGAATCTCGAATCTGAACAGCTACGTCCGAAACAAGTTGCCCCGGCAGATATTTATACTCAGATTGTAGCTGATTTGAAAGCAGCTGAACAGGCTGGATTAAACTGGACAGATGGAACCGGAAGGGTAAGCCAGGGTGCTGTAAAATCGCTGTTGGCTAAAGTTTATCTGACGATGGCTGGTTACCCTTTACAAAAAGGGAATGAGTATTACGATCTGGCTGCTAAAAAGGCGGAGGAGGTAATTGATTCAAAGCAGTTCAAGTTGTTCACAACGTATGATGATTTACACAATCCTGCAAAGAAAAATGTAGAGGAAAACATCTTCATGGTTCAGTTCAGAACCGGACTAATTCCATCGCCATGGCAGGTGTCAATTATTCCGTATAATAAGAATATTTCTGCTTATTCGGATGAGACAGGCGGACTTTATTCTACCGACGAATTTGTAAAGTCGTATGATGCAAATGACCTGCGTGCAAAGGAAAAACAATTTTTCTTTACGAGTTTTACGAATGAAAGTAACCGTAACCAGCAAGTGAATCTGGGAGGTTATTTTATCTACAAACATTTTGATAACGTTGCTCAGACTACTTCCGGAAACAGTGACCTGAACTGGCCTGTGATCCGTTATGCAGATGTATTGCTGATCTACGCTGAAGCATCCAATGAGGTAAGCGGTCCTACAACGAAGGCATACGATGCAGTGAACGCAATTAGAACACGCGCTCAATTAACTGCACTTTCAGGTGTTTCAAAGGATGTATTCAGAGAAGCGGTTTGGACAGAGCGCTGGCATGAGTTATGTTTCGAGAACATCACCTGGTTTGATATGGTACGTCTACGCAAGGCATACAACGTAACCACCAAAAAGTTTGAAAACTATGTAGGACACAAGTTTTCGTACGGGCCTGTGGTAACACAAAGAGAACTTTTGTTCCCAATTCCCACTACCGAACTAAGAAACAATACGAATCTTGTTCCGACACCAGGTTACTAAAACCGGATCGTCTAATGTCATTTTAACAAGTCGCGGCAATTTCTCCCGCGACTTGTTTTTTTATGCTCATGATCGTCTACATGTAGTACAGCCTTTTCCACAAATAAGCTGATATTCAACATGGTACTATATTTTGCCGACGTGGCGTAAATCAAACTTGAAACTACGTTATGAAGAAGATTCTTAGACTCATTCTCGTGAATACCATGGTCGCCGGAGGCGTATTTCTGGTAAGTTGTAACTCTACAGAAAAAGACAGAAAAGAACTCGCAAAAGCCGAAGAAGAAGCATTGGATAAAGCTGCTGAGGCAGGTCAGCTTGTTCCTCAGGAAGCGGAGCAGAAAGAAATAGAAGGCGTTAAAAAGGATCTTGAAAAAGCCAGTGAGAAGCTTTCAGAAAAGCAGGAGAAATACCTGACCTCTTTGAAACAACGCGAAAGTAAAATTGATACAAGATTAAAAAGTATTACCGAAAAGCTGAAGTCTGCAGATGGTAACTCAAAAGCCAAACTGACTGAAAAGCAGGATAAACTGATCAAAGAAAGGGATCAACTTCAGGCTAATATTCTTGAAATCCAAAGCCCAATGACCGATCAGCAGCTGGAAACGGTACAAAAGGAAATAGATGTACTGATTGCCGTGATCGACAACGAGCTTGATAATTAAGAAAAATACTTGAAATAGCAACGGGGCTGGATTAAGAGCAGCCCCGTTGTTATTTATTTAAACTACATATTACCTTGCAACCACGATGTAGATTAATAATGTTAGAAATAAACGATTCTATCATTCTGCTGTTGTCCTGCTTATCTTACCACAATGAACCTTTTATGCTCAGTTTTTTGGTCTTTTCTTACAATCTCAATCAGATAGGTATCAGAGCGGAGTTTTGATACGTCCATATTTGAAGACAGGCTGCCGTCTGTAAACTGCAGGAGATTGATGCCATTCCTATCAAAGATCTTCACAAGAAGTACATTTTTCCAGTCGTAAGTTTTGATATTGATAAAGTCGCTCGCGGGATTTGGATAAAGCTCGGTGAGCCTATTCTGGTCAGGCCTCACACTTTGAATTTCACTGAAAGA
>DASYHR010001010.1:0-1591 GCA_035998385.1 Dyadobacter sp.
AATACTGCCTTCGCGCTTTTCGCCATACACGCGCTTCCAAGTTGCGCATTGTTCTATCCAAACTGTCAGCCCGATTTTGACGGATTTGCAATTCTTCTTGCTCAGAAAGTACCGGCGACACTTCCAACTGATCCGCAATAAGCGGATATTTCTTTTGGTTTTTTTTAAATTCGCGTGCTGGCTTTTGCAATGCAGCATTTTTCTTGCGATCACTCCAGGTTAAAACCTCATACCGTTTTTTTCTATCGAAACGCATTTGCATTACCCCATCATTCTTAGATTCGAAGCCCGGTGTTTGCTTTGTCGTTGATGTAGCCTTTACCGTGCTGTGCTGGCTGTTTGCCATCACTCTTGAGTTCATCGCCCGTACGCGACAGCGCTGGAGGGAATGAGCAGGGGTGCAATGGCACCGTGGAATAAATAGAGACTGCAAGGAACGGTTTATGCCGCGAAAGGCCATTGTGGCGCTGCGCCCGGAGGCGAATCTGTGCGTATGGCGGGGAACGAGAGTGTGATAACTGCCACCTCGTAATTTGGGATGCATCAACAAAGCGTACGCAGTGAGGTCATGCGGGTATCTGCAGCTGCAGATCCAGGAGCATGACATATGCGGCCAGCTGGCCGCACCGACCAGGTAACGGTCGAGGATTGACGTGTACATCAATCCCAAAATATGCCGGTGAAGTGACGGCCAGGCACATCACCGGCTGCGCACGCTACAGGGCTTTTGTAGCGGGCGGCGAGGTGTTAGGGTAGGGGATAGGCAAAAAAATAGGGCATACGCCTTGTATGCCCCGAATCAGGCCATTATTAATGGCCTGGGAGGTGTCTTTAATACAAGGGCTGGTTAAGCCCTGCTTAAAAAAACGTTGATAATATCAACGAATTTCAAGTACTGCTGAGAATTGAGAATAAACCAATTGCTAGAGCCATAACACCGAAAGATAATTTATAACTTTCTGTTGCAATGAACAATGCACCTGGAATTATCAGAATTAAAAAAACAGATAATGGTGTCATCACTTAGTCCGAATACGAATTGCTGGTATCTTCATCTAAAAGAATATTTATTCCCACAGGAATAAACATAATTAAAATAAATCCAAAAAAAAGAATGCGAGAAGTAATTGGATTGGAAAAAATCCAATTCCTAAATTGATTACTCTTTATCTTAATTAGCAAATTCATATTTAAGAAATTCCGTTCACAACAGTTAGACCTTCATGTTTATAAGGATTGTCACCACTTGATAAGTGGTCAATGTCGTCATCAATTAAATCATCAACATGAATGATTCTAATCTCGCCATATATACCATCACTAATTGAACCACCAATTAAAGCGACCTGGTGTTTTTTACAAATCGCTTCCAGTTGGTCAATAATTTCCTGAGCTTGGGAAATTTCCATTGTAATAACCCTCAAAAAGCATCACACCAATTCATAAACAGGGTAGGGAAGGGGAAACATTAATTTTTCATCTGTTCCATCTTTTTTCAGAAAACCTAGAATATCGGCCTGATAGATTATTTTTATTCCATACATGTTTTTAAAGAAGGAAAGCATTTTGTCACCTTCTTCAAAATGTATTG
>DASYHR010001045.1:0-5691 GCA_035998385.1 Dyadobacter sp.
GTCGGGTCAATTTCCGCGTAATTGTCGTAATTGGGAACAGCCTCACCACGACCGGCCATGCCGACATAGGCGCCGTAAAATCTTCTGTAATCGTCTTTCAGAGATGATCCATATCCACCGGCAGACTTCATTGTCCCGTCTGCAGTTGCATACTTGCCGTTCATAGCCTCAATGCCTGATCCGAAACCATATGCCGGCATACCCATTCCGCCACCATACTCGATGTGGTAACCTCGTGGGAAATCCAGTTTTTTGTTATCTAGCCACCAAGGTGTATACACGTGCATTCCCCCAACACCATCTTCGTTGTATCTTTTGCGGTCCATCAGGTGAGGAAGGAACGCTCCCCTCGAAGCACCGGTTGAATCGTGCAGATAGCGACCGACCACGCCACTGGAATTGGCCAGACCGTTCGGATGTCTTTCTGATTTGGAGTTAAGCAAAAGGCGTGCAGACTCACCTGCACTTGCTGCCAGAACTACAACCTTTCCTTTGATGGTATGTTCAGTTAATTTTTGTCTGTCCACGTAAGAAACCCCGGTAGCGAGTCCCGTATTTGGATCCGTCAACACTTCCCGGGCCATTGCGTTGTTAATCAGTGTCACATTTCCGGTCTTCACAGCAGGGATAACCAGTACTGATGAAGAAGAAAAATCGGCATAAGCCTGACACGAACGACCGCACTGGCTGCAATAAAAACATACCCCACGCTTATCGTTGATAGGTTTGGTCAGGATCGACAAACGGGATGGAATTACCGGAATATTTGCTTTTTTACCGGCCTGCTGTAAGAACATCTCATGAAGACGAGGCTTCGGTGGAGGTAGGAAAATTCCATCGGGCTCGTTGTCCATATTCTCTACAGTCCCGAACACACCGATCAGCTTATCAACCTGATCATAATATGGTTTAACATCGTCGTAACCAATTGGCCAGTTGTCGCCAAGTCCGTCGATGCTTTTTCTTTTGAAGTCTTTCGGTCCGAAACGTAATGAAATACGTCCCCAGTGATTGGTTCTCCCGCCAAGCATCCTTGACCGGAACCAGTCGAACTGAGTACCATTTTTACGTGTGTACGGCTCACCATCAATTTCCCATCCACCCCAGGCTGCATCAAAATCACCAAAAGGGCGATGATTTCCTGCTCCTCTTCTCGGGGACTCCCAGGGCCATTTCAATTGGGTAATGTATTTAGGATCAGCTGGATCGAAGTAGCCGCCGGCTTCCAGCAATGCTACTTTGGCGCCGGCTTTGGCAAGCTGGTAAGCCGCCATTCCACCGCCAGCTCCGGAACCGATAATAACCACATCGAATACCGTTGGCTGTTCTTTAATTTCAAACATAATTAAGGGTTAGATAAAGTATATTTTTATTAAATATAAACACAGAAAATGTATTGAAAATACTATGAGATTGATTTGATACTTATTTAAAACGAATCTAAAATGATACCTTCTTTATTGATCAAACGGGCTATTTGATCATATCAGAATTCGTGATCATGAGATTCGAAACATGTACTGGGAGGGTGTATCAATAGTGAGTTAAACAGGTTTTACTTAACTTTGTATTTTGTTAATGAAGTAATTTTGGCTACAACAGGTAAAGATATTAAGGCTGCTGCACAGATTCTCCGCGAAGGAGGACTGGTTGCAATACCTACGGAAACGGTATACGGACTAGGGGGAAATGCGTTGGATCAGCGCGCGGTTTTATCCATTTTTGAAACTAAAAAACGGCCGTCATTTGATCCTCTGATTATCCATACTGATTCTTTGGAAAAAGTTGATTGGTTTGTAAACCAGTTTGAGGGCATGGCAAGAACCTTGGCTGAAGCCTTCTGGCCAGGACCGTTGACATTACTTTTGCCAAAACGCGACATTATCCCTGATATCGTTACTTCCGGACTTGATATGGTGGCTGTCAGAATCCCGAATCACTCACTAACACTCGCATTACTGCAAAACCTTGACTTCCCGCTGGCTGCTCCGAGTGCAAATCCATTTGGTTATATAAGTCCTGTTTCCGCAGCGCATGTAGACGCACAGCTAGGGGAACAGATTGAGTACATTTTGGACGGGGGAGTTTGTGATGTTGGGATTGAATCAACTATCGTGGGCTTTGTCGAAGGCGTTCCGACCATATATCGCTTAGGCGGTCTGGCTGTAGAAGAGATCGAAGCTGTTGTTGGTAAAGTAAATGTTTTGCCTCATTCAACCTCGAATCCGCAGGCTCCGGGCATGTTGAAAAGTCACTACGCACCGCGAAAGCCATTTTTTATGAAGTCTGCCCCGGAACTTTTACAGGCGCCTGATGATGTTGCCGTTTTGTATTTTACCAATCCGGCTACCGTGCCGCCAACTATGACGCGCATCCTGACTGCAACTGGCGACGTAAGAGAGGCCGCCCACAATCTGTTTACTTATCTGAGAGAACTGGATGCCTCCGATGCGAGAGAAATATGGGCTGAATATGCCCCTGCAAAAGGCTTGGGTGTTGCAATTAATGATCGCCTCAAAAGAGCTGCAGCGCTATAGTGATCTCTGTTTTATTTGAAGAAATGTGTGTGAAAGTTCATCAGAAATACCTCGTCCGTAGCTCTGGTGATAGCTGTGTATAACCATCTGATAAATTCGGTATTTACCTGTTCTTCCGGTAAGTAACCCTGGTCAATAAAAACGGCACTCCATTGGCCGCCCTGCGCTTTGTGAGTCGTCAGAGCGTAAGCAAACTTGACCTGCAGAGCATTTAAAAAAGGATCTTTACGGATAGCTTCCATTCGTTCTTTTTTTGATTTAATGTCTGCATAATCCTGCTGAATACTGTCGTAGAGTTTCTTGTTGTCTTCGTTTGGAAGTGATGGAGTGGCAGAATGAAGTGTATCCAGGATAATTTTGGCATCGAATTCCGGTTGTTTATCGTAATCAGTAAGTCGCAGGGTTACGTCGGCGAACCTGAAGCCATGCATTTCCTGAGTCTTCCGGATTTTGAGTAGTTCCACAAAATCGCCATTGGCAATAAATCCGGCCGGGGATTCTTCTTCCAACACGTTATAATTATTGCGTACAACCATCAGCCTATCGCCGGCGTCAAGTTCGTCCTCAGAAAAATTAATTGTTCGGCGAATGTATTCATTGTACTGTACGGCAGACTTGTTTGATCTGGTGAGGATGATTGTATTTTCCTGACCAAACTTATCATAGGCATATCGGAGGCCTTCCTCCAGTTTCTCGCCGGTCATGCGGAATACATCCCGGTATGATCTGGTAGATATACTAATCTGTGGTTCCGGTTGTATCAGCTGATTTCTAAGTTCTGTCGCATTAAAGAGAATTCCCGATTCTGAATCCTGGCGCATGACCTCTCTGAGCTCCTCCTCAAAGATGCTCATATCATAACGCTTAGCCAAAAAGCTTTTTTCGAGCGCGGGACTAATATCCTGCCCAACCGGAGGAAGCTGCGCGATGTCGCCGATCAGCATCAACTTGTTGCTTTCGTGTTCAAACACATAGTCTATAAGATCTGAAAGCAAACTTCTGTTTCCAAAATCAGCTTCATCCGTGATCATCGAAGCTTCATCGACAATGAAAAGCGTTTTGGTGTGGTAATTCTTCTGACGTTGAAAAGCAAGCGATCCTGTATAGGGATCAGCGGTTTGTTTGTATATTTTTTTGTGGATGGTCAGTGCAATTTTATCAGCATACCCCGACATCACTTTGGCGGCACGACCGGTAGGGGCAAGCAAAACAGATTTATACCCGAAAGAAGGGATTACTTTGATAAGTGTACTTACGATTGTTGTTTTTCCGGTACCGGCATATCCTCGTAACAGGAAGCAATCCCTATACCTTTCCAATCCTTCTTGCTCAACAAGAAACTGATCTGTTTGCTTGAAAAAGCGTAATTGTCCTTCTGTAGGACGAAACGGAAAGCGTTCAGCGAGAAGTTTGGACGGGAGCTTCTGATTTGTTTGCATGGAGGCGAATCTAAAATAACCTGAGGTCAATTCCAAAGTAGCTGGTAATAGAAAAATATACTGCTATTTAATTGGACTTTGACCTGGCAATTCTATATATTGGTTTGAAGTATGATCTTATCCTAATAACCTGAACATGTATGCAAGTATTTCAAGTAATGGGCAATAAGCCTGTAAATGCACTGTACTCTGTTGCAAAAGGTAATACTGTTTTTGAAGCACTGGAGCTCATGGCCGACAAGAATATCGGAGCAGTGCTGGTACTGGAGAATAACCAGTTAATCGGGATTTTTTCGGAGCGGGATTATGCACGAAAAGTAATTTTGCAAGGACGTGCGTCTCGTGATACCTTAATCGCCGACGTTATGACAAGCAAAGTGATCACAGTTGAAACTGATCAGAAAATTGAAGAGTGTATGCAGATCATGTCCGATAAACATATCAGGCATTTACCCGTGAACCAGAATGGTGAACTGGTAGGCATTATTTCAATCAACGATATTGTTGCTGCGATCATACTGGAGCAGAAAGATCATATCAAATCGCTGGAGAACTACATCTCAGGAAATCCGTATTCCTGATCAGCACAAATAATCAATATTACTTAGCTTGCCAGATGCGGGAATAGGCTCACCACCTATCCCGTACATTTATTCTATTGCCATATGTGACGGGTTGTCTATCTTTGCCCTCCCTAAAACGTCATGCACTTGGAAAAACCAATATCGTCCGTTGAAAATGAATACGGAAATAAGGTTCGTGTAAGGGCCTGCGGAATTTGCCTGGTTGATAACAAAGTTTTGTTGGTTAACCATCAAATGTATGCGGGGCAGGATTTTTGGAGTCCTCCCGGGGGTGGCGTTCACTTTGGAGAAAAGGCTGCTGATGCAGTAGTGAGGGAAATAGCTGAAGAAACAGGATTGGTTGTTAAAGTTGATACCTTTCTGTTTACGCGGGAGTTTGTAAATCCGCCGCTTCATGCTATCGAATTGTTTTTTCGGGTAAGCGTCACGGATGGCCACATTCTGGTAGGTTCGGATCCTGAATTTACATCAGGTGAACAGATCATCAATCAGGTAGCATTCTTGACATTGATTCAATTGAATGCTATCCCGGAAGAAGCCAAACACAGCATTTTTGCGGGAATCAGCAGTTGGGAGTCTATGCTGGCAAAAGGAGGGCTGCTTTAAAAGGCAGGTGAAACAGATTATCAAAGCTAAATATAACATTTGTGACAAATTCAGATAACCAGTCAATTGAAATCATCCCTACTCTGTTGGTAGGTGATAGTTCATTTGACTCTGATATGATACCGCTTTGTACACTTTGTATCGAAGTGGACGACAGGCGTATCCGTTTCTGTATCGTGAGAGACGAAAACATGGAATGTATCTGGCTTGAAGATTACAATTTTGAAAAGGCACTGGGGCAGGGGGATGTGTTTGAGAAACTTAAAAAGATTTTTACCGGACACTTACTTTGGTCTTCCAATCACTGGAAAAACGTGCGCATTGCGATCAATTCCAATGCTTTCAGCCTGATTCCAAGGGTTATTTTTGATAAGGATTCAGTGAAAAATTACCTTGAATTTGCGTTGGGTACGCCTGTGCCTGCTGATGAACGGGTATTGTATCATGAGCTGCCTGTAGTAAATGCCTGCAATGTGTTCAGCATTCCTGCACTTTGGTACGACTGGATGCTCAATCACTTTCAGC
>DASYHR010001050.1:0-5984 GCA_035998385.1 Dyadobacter sp.
CGGCGAATTGGCATCCACCGAAATATTCGGGCCGGTTTTGAGTCTCGTCCATATCAATACAATTGAAGAAGCGATCCAATTTATAAACTCCGGGCGCTACGGCAACATGGCCTGCGTTTTCACCAGCAGTGGTTTAAATGCCCGTAAGTTCCGCCACGAAGCGGAAGCCGGAAATATCGGTATCAATATAGGCGTTGCGGCACCTGTAGCACAGTTCCCGTTCTCGGGCTGGAAAGACAGCTTCTATGGTGATTTGCACGGACAAGGCAAACATGCCGTAGAATTTTTCACACAAACCAAAGTAGTAATTGAGCGCTGGCTGAAAGAATGGAACCGCAAGTTTTAGAGCAAAGGGTATTGGGCATGGGGTCATAGGGTGACAACACCCGCTCCCTACCCCTACGCCCTTCGCCCCATGCCCCATTACCCCTAAACTAACTTATCCCAATGTCACGAAAACTTAAAACCGGTGTAATTGGTCTGGGCCGAATTGGTCAGATACACCTGAGTAACCTCATACACCACATGCCTGATGCTGAAGTGATTATCGCATCAGACGTGTCGGAAGCATCTCATGAATTTGCAAAACGCCTTGGTGTAAAACAAGTAACAACCGACGCCTACGAAGTTATCAATCATCCTGATGTAGAGGCTGTTATCATCTGTTCACCAACACCTTATCACGTTCCTTATACAGTTGCAGCTGCCAAACAGGGCAAACATGTATTTTGTGAAAAACCACTTGACGTAACTATCGAAGCTATTCTGGCAGCAGAAAAAGCTGTGGCTGATAACGGTGTAAAACTGATGCTGGGTTTCAACCGCCGTTTTGATGCCAACTTCAACAATGTTCGTAATCTGGTTGAAAATAATAAAATCGGAGATCCGCATATTCTCCGTATCACCAGCCGCGACCCTGCGCCTCCGCCGGTAGAATACCTGAAAATTTCGGGAGGTATTTTCCTGGATATGTCCATCCACGATTTCGACATGGCGCGTTACATCGTAGGTAGTGAAGTGAAAGAAGTATTTGTAAAAGGTGATGCGCTGATTCACCCTGAGATCAAAGAATTCGGCGACATTGACACTGCCGTTATTGTATTAACTTTTGAAAACGGCGCCATTGGCGTGATTGACAACAGCAGAAAAGCGGTTTACGGATATGACCAGCGTCTGGAAATTTTCGGATCAAAAGGAATGGCCAAAGCTGAGAATAACACGACTGATTCACTGATACACTTTGACAGTGAAGGCGGACATAGCGCTTTGCCTCTTCACTTCTTCCTTGAAAGGTATGAAACAGCCTACCGGGTTTGTCTTAAATCGTTCATCGACTGTGTACTTCAGGATAAGCCCTCACCGGTAGATGCGCACGACGGACTCATGGCTACTGCCATCGGCATTGCAGCGATGAAATCACTGACAGAGGGACGCACCGTGCAAATAAATGAGGTACTGGAACTAAGTCACGTCTGACCGCTGGCTATCCTTAGAATCTTATGTATTACATTGCATACTTTACGAATTGCAAACGTTTGCAATTCGTAAAGTACAATTAATATTCACTTTCCTTATATAAAAACCTGCATGTCGAACACTGGTTTACAAACGCTGGATTATGTTGTTTTTTTCACCTATCTCGTCGGAGTATCGGTCTACGGTTACTGGATTTACAGTCAGAAGAAATCGAAAGAAGTAAGTGCTACGGATTATTTCCTGGCAGAAGGCTCTCTTACATTCTGGGCGATCGGAGCTTCTATTATTGCGTCTAACATTTCCGCAGAGCACTTTATCGGTATGTCCGGATCAGGATTTGCGATAGGACTTGCTATATCCTCTTACGAATGGATGGCAGCTGCCTCGTTGATTGTGGTTGCCTTGTTCATTCTTCCGGTTTATCTGAAAAACAACATTTATACCATGCCGCAATTTTTGCGGCAGCGCTACAATCCTACAGTTGCTACGATCATGGCCGTATTCTGGCTGCTTTTGTATGTCTTTGTAAACCTGACCTCCATTCTGTATCTGGGTGCACTTGCGCTGGAAGTAACTGCAGGACTTGATTTCACCTATGGAATTATTGGTCTGGGAGTTTTCGCAGTGATTATTACCGTTGGTGGGATGAAAGTGATTGGTTACACCGACGTCGTGCAGGTGATTGTATTGGTATTGGGAGGACTGGCAACAACCTATCTGGCACTTGATCTTGTGTCACAGCATTTCAACGAGCCGGGTATTTTCAACGCGCTTGCTCTTTTAAAAGAAAAAGGCGACAGTCATTTCCATATGATTTTGCCGAAAGAAAGCCCGTTTTACAAGGATCTGCCGGGTTTGTCTGTCATCATCGGTGCCATGTGGATCAACAATCTGGCCTATTTCGGATGCAATCAATATATCATTCAGCGTACACTCGGGGCCAATCTCTCAACTGCACGGAACGGTATTCTCTTTGCCGCGGTACTGAAATTGCTCATCCCGATCATCGTTGTTATTCCGGGAATTGCAGCTTTCGTTTTATACGAAAACGGGATGTTTCAGCAGGAAATGCTTGACACTGCGGGTGTCATCAAACCGGATCATGCCTATCCGGTTCTCCTCAATTTGTTACCAACGGGGTTAAAAGGGATGGCATTTGCTGCGCTCACCGCCGCGATTGTTGCTTCACTTGCAGGAAAAGCAAATAGCATATCAACCATTTTCACCCTTGATATTTATAAGCAATACATCAATCCAAAAGCTTCGGAAGCGACCTTGGTGAGAATTGGCAGAATTACGATCTGGGTGGCCATGGCAATAGGCGTGATAATCGCGCCGCAGCTGCGCGTCCTGGAGCAAGCTTATCAGTTTATCCAGGAGTATAGCAGCTTCATCACGCCGGGCGTATTTGCCATTTTTATGTTTGGTATGTTCTGGAAAAGAACTACATCCGCTGCCGCTTTGACTGCAGCATTACTCACCATTCCTCTATCAACAGCAGGAAAATTCTTATGGCCGGAAATTCCGTTTTTGGATAGAATGGGAATCATATTCCTGATCCTCAGTGCAGTCATCATCCTCATGACATTGGCTGACAAAAACAGCAAAAACAATCCGAAAGGGCTGGAAATCGAAAGTTCGATGTTCAATGCGGGGAGAAGTTTTGTGATAGGATCGATTGTGATCTGCGGTGTCCTGGCGGCTTTGTATACGGTATTCTGGTAAGATGGCTTTCGGCCATCGGCAGTCAGCGGTCGGCTTTCAATTCTTGCATATCGAACTTGAATTAAATGAAACTATAAAAATAAAATTGGCTTCTGTTTGCTGGTAAATGGCTTATCAGCCGATTGCCGAATGCCGATAGCTAACAGCTTTTTATGCTACTCACTACAAAACAACTTTTTGAAAAATGCTATGGCCGGTATGCGATTGCGGCGGTCAACGTGTTTTTCATGGAAGAAATACACGGGCTTTTTGCAGCCGCACAACAGACCGGTTCGCCATTTATTGTGCAGACAACCCCATTTGCCCGTGACTATGCTACAGCAGAAATGCTTTTGGCGATGATCGGGGCGGCAGCGAAAATCTACCCGGATACGGTTTTTGCCATTCACATGGATCATGGATACGAAGAACATATACATGATGCGCTGGCAATGGGCGGCTATACATCTGTGATGATCGATGCTTCCCATGATGCATTCGAACAAAATATAAAAAGGACAAAAGCCATCGTCGAACTTGCTCATGCGAAGGGAATAAGCGTTGAGGCGGAACTCGGTGTATTGGCCGGTGTGGAAGATGACCTGACCGTAGATGCAGCACATTCCTTTTATACCAATCCGCAGGAAGTGGAAGATTTCGTGGCAGCTACCGGATGCGACAGTCTGGCTATTGCGGTCGGTACAAGCCACGGAGCATACAAGTTTTCCGGCGGACAAGGACTGCAGCTTCATATTCTGGATGAAATCCAAAAACTTTTACCGGGATTTCCGCTGGTATTGCATGGAGGATCCAATGTGAGCAGTGAGGTGGTCGAGCGCATCAATGCTGCCGGTGGGAAAATTAAAACTGATGCACGCGGTGTGCAGGATGACGAAATAAGAAAAGCGATTCCGTTGGGTGTGTGTAAAATCAATATAGCAACGGACATGCGACTGGTTTGGACGATGGTGAACCGGGAATTTTTCAGGGACAAACCCGATGAATTTGCTCCGACTACCCCCGGAAAAACCTTTATGGAAACGTATAAAAAATTTATGATCAGTAAGTTTGAACTGTTCGGAAGTACAGGCAAAGCTATTGAGTTTCAAAACTGAAATACAGCATGAAAACGAGAAGACTGACTGTAGCCCAGGCTACGATAACATTTCTAAAAAACCAGTACATTGAGCGTGATGGCGAGGAAGCACCCTATTTTGGCGGCTGTTTCGGGATCTTTGGGCACGGCAATGTGGCAGGGCTCGGACAAGCTTTACAGGAAAATCCCGACTTCCGCTACTACCAGTCCCGTAACGAACAATCCATGGTGCATGCGGCAGTAGCTTATGCAAAGGTAAAAAACCGTTTGGGCGCGTTCGTTTGTACAACTTCGATTGGTCCCGGAGCCACGAACATGATTACGGGTGCGGCGTTGGCCACGATCAACCGTCTGCCTGTTCTACTGCTGCCCGGTGATATTTTTGCGACCCGCGAACCCAATCCGGTTTTACAACAGCTTGAAAGTGCCGGGACTCAGGATATATCCGTAAACGATTGTTTCAAACCTGTATCCAAATACTGGGACAGGATCAACCGTCCCGAGCAACTTATTTACTCCCTTCCCGAAGTGATGCGCGTGCTTACATCTCAGGCCGAAATGGGCGCTGTGACGTTGTCAATGCCACAGGATGTGCAGACACACGCTTACGATTATCCTGAAGAACTTTTTAAAAAGAGAGTATGGAAAGTGGGTCGCCCGCGCCCCGATGCAGGCATTGTAAAAGAAGCAGCTGAATGGATTAAATCAGCAAAAAAACCTGTGATCGTTGCAGGAGGAGGTGCTATTTACAGTGATGCATCCGAAGTGTTACATCAATTTGCCACTCAAACAGGCATTCCTGTAGGTGAAACTTTTGCCGGCAAAGGAGCAGTTCGTTTTGATCAGCCTTACAGTGTGGGTGGACTGGGTGCAACCGGAACCAAATATGCCATTGAGGTAGCGAATGAAGCCGATCTTGTAATCGGGATAGGAACACGTTACAGCGATTTCACAACCGCCTCTAAGTCAATTTTCCAAAATCCTGATGTACGGTTTATCAATATCAATATTTCAGAATTTGACGCTTTCAAACATGCTGCATTGCCGGTTGTGGGAGATGCGAAGGTGATTATTGAGGAACTATCTGAATTACTTGGAAATTTTGAAGTGAGTGCCGACTATCGTCAGAAAATCGCTGATATAAATAAAGCCTGGGATGATGAAGTAACGCGTATCTATGAGGAAGGTAATGGCACGGTCCTCCCTATTGATCAGGCTGTTGTGATCGGTGCATTGAACAGCTTTATGGATGACCATGATGTGATGATCAATGCTTCGGGAAGTGCTCCGGGGGATCTTCACAAATTGTGGCGCGCTACGGATCCGAAAAACTTCCATCTGGAATACGGCTTCTCCTGTATGGGCTATGAAATTGCTGCGGGACTTGGCGCTAAAATGGCCGACCCAACCCGGGAAATTTATGTGATTTGCGGTGACGGCGGTTACCTGATGAATAACCACGAAATCGTTACGGCTATACAGGAAGGCGTCCGGTTTACGATTCTCCTTTTGAATAACAACGGTTATGCAAGTATCGGCGGGCTTTCCGAAAGTATCGGCGGAGAACGATTTGGAACTCGCTATCAATACCGTGAAGAAAATACCGGCCAGTTATCAGGGGAATTTTTACCGGTAGATCTTGCCAAAAATGCAGAAAGCCTTGGCGCAATCGTGATCCGTGCTACGGACAAAAAATCTCTGGACGAGG
>DASYHR010001080.1:0-5209 GCA_035998385.1 Dyadobacter sp.
CGGTATCCATTCCTTCAACAGCTGACATATAACTATAAGATATTTTTAAATTATTACTATTAACGGATACTGCTACCCGCGCTTACTCCTGCCACACTTCCGGTTGCTGCGCTATCTGCCGGAGCAGTAGTAGTTGTTTCCGGTAATCCTTTCATTGCCTTCGCTTTCAGATTATCAGGTACCTTCGCAAGGTATTCAGGATAAGTCTGTAGGAATGTAGACTGCTCTGCACACCATTTCTTATAAGTCTCCTCGTCATCTACAACCAAATTGATCTTCATTGAGAAGTGTCCCTGACCGCAGATTTCAGTACAAGCGATTTCGTATTTGAAATTTGGATCATTCAATTCAGATTGCATTTGTGCAGTTGTCTTATCAGCTACAAACCAGAATTTCGTTGGCATACCTGGTACTGCATCCATTTTAACTCTCATGTGAGGGATAAATACGCTATGAAGTACGTCACGTGCACGAATCTTCAACAGAACAGGCCTGTTCACAGGGATGTGCATCTCAGTAGGATTCTGGAAATCGTCAAATGAATTTTCATCTGACAAATCTATACCTACTTCATTTTGCGCATCAATAAGCTTGTAATTGTAATTTCCAAGTTTGTTATCGTTCACACCACCGTAACGTACGATCCAGTTGAACTGCTTACCAGTAATCTCTATAACCTCAGCATCTCTTGGTGCTTCGGATGTAATATCCGACCATGCTTTCCATCCAGTAAATACAAGAAGGGCCATTACGATTGCCGGAATAATTGTCCAGATCAATTCAAGCTTGTGGTTGTCAGGATAAAAAGAAGCTCTGTGATTCTTCTTGTACTGGTATTTCCATGCGAAGAAGAAAATCAGGAAGTTTACAAGAATAAATGGAATTGTAAGTACCCCCATTGAGAACCAGAACAAATCATCTGTTCTTCTACCGTGAATCGAAGATGCTTCCGGCAGGAAGAATTCCCTTGCATGCAGATATGACCAAACGATAGCGATACCTCCAAGAACAAGTACAATGATGAACAAAGCTCCGTTCACTTTGTTTCCGGACGGAACAGCGTCAGGCGTCTCCTCCTTCTTTACACTCTTGATAACACCCTGGAGTCTGGAAATCACAACACCTGTGAGAACCACAAAAACAAGAGCAACTAATGCGATGATATAATACATGATAAATTAACAGGTTTGCGAATTAAGCGATATCGTGATGTAATGACTCCTCCAACATTGGGTGATGTCTTGGTATCAGATTTGCTTTTTCCAATTGAGATGCTACGCTATATCCAAATGCGCAAAGGAACACGACAAAGAAACCCCATTCCAAAGGACCAAATCCAGCTGCGGAACCCATTGTTCCCGGCATGATGTTGGTGTAAAAGTCCATATAGTGACCTATGATCACACACCAGCAAGCTACTTTCAAAATTGAATGTGTTGCTTTTGCATCTCTTGTCATCAATATTAGGAATGGCAAGAAGAAGTTCAGAATTAAAGTGATAAAGAACGGAGCCTTAAAGAAGCCTTCATATCCTCTGAAACGTTCGATATAATAAATCGTTTCTTCCGGCATGTTGGCATAGTAGATAAGCAGGAATTGAGCAAACCATACGTATGTCCAGAAAATACTGAACGCAAATACAAACTTACCTAAATCTCTCAGGTGACTTGTATTTACTGCACGCAGGTAACCACGCTCTCTCAACATCACGATTGTAAGTGTAATCACAGCCAGACCAGCAACGTGCCAGCTAGCCAGGGTATACCAACCGAACATAGTACTGAACCAGTGTGTGTCAATTGACATCACAAAGTCCCAGGCAGATGTAGATGATGTAACACCAAATACAACAAGAAAAGCAGTACCTAAACGTATAGATTTATCATAAAGCTCAGTTCCTCCGATTTCATCTTCCTGTAAAGAATAATTACGCATTACTCTCCACATACCATACCAAAGTACAAAATATAAAACCAGGCGTATTACAAAAAACGGTGTATTCAGGAATCCTTTTTTTCCGGCAATAATCGGATCATAATGCGGTCCGCCTACTTCATACAAGCTTGAGTCAGTCCAGTGAAACAAGTCATGACCACCCATGAAAAAGGTGATAAGCATGATCACACCAGTGAAAGGAAGAAATGCTGGTAACGCTTCAGGAATTCTTTTAAATACCGCAGACCACCCCGCCTGAGCAAGATAGTTGTAAGAGATAAAGAACATACCAATCACAGAAATACCTGTGAAGTATACTGCGTTAACCCATAAATTTGCCCAGATACGTGCACCAAGACCTTTTACATGGTGGCTTGCTTCAGCTGCTACGCGAACCTTAGAAGCATTTTCCGGAGTAGGATGAGCGATTGCAGACGCAGCGTGTTCTGCTCCGTGAGCTACCTCATGATGACCACCACCGCTGGCAGCCAGGTAAGCGCCCAACGCGATCAGAGCAACCCCAACGGCTCCACCTATGATTAAGTTTCTCTTAGCCCCCGAAGTAAATTCAAACCGTTCTTCAATAGAAGGAATCGAATGTGCTGATGCCATTATAAATTATTATTACTCAGTTATCAAAATGAATTAAGCTCCTTTTTGCAGTTTTTGTACATAGTGTACAATTTTCCACCGCTCTTCCGGATTGATCTGCGAACCATGAGGCCACATTCTAGCTTTTCCATGTGTAATGACGTGGAAAATGTGTCCTTCATTTAAGGTTTTGTAAGCATCACTTGCATAATTAGGAACCCCCTTATACATAGCAGCTACTTTGCCATCTCCTGCACCGGTGGCACCGTGGCAATGCTGGCAATATCTTTCGTACATCACTTTTCCCTCAGCAAGAGTCTTCTCGTTCAAAGGAACAGGATTCTTCAATACCTTTTCAGCAAAAGCAATGCTGTCAGCAGGAATGTTGTATACCATCAAATCCACTTTTGAAGAATCACCTTCTCCATACGAAGTTTTGTAATTACGGCGGGCAACAGTTCCTTCTACCGGCAATCTCATAGTCAATCCCTGAGGATTGATCGGGTTTGCTTTTTCCTGTTTGTATGGTTCATAACCCACAGGAAGGTACATATTTGGCGCATATTCTTTTCCTGGATCATTCGGATCACGCTGACAGCTTACCAATGCAAGCACTGCCATAACCAGAAGTGTACCCGAAAACTTATATAAATTTCTCAATTTCATCTTTCAAACATTAAAATTGTCTGATATTAACTTCCTCCGCACCACTGTCTTTCAGCGCACGTGTGATTTCCTCTTCTGACATAGAATTTCTTCCCATGTCAATTGCCATCACAAATTTGTTATCCGTCGATCTAACATCGAACCTTTTGTGATTGTGAGCAGCCGGGCTTAAACCGTTCGAGATAAAGAACGTAGTTACCATACCGAATGCAGTGAAAAGTACTGTCAACTCAAATGTGATAGGAATATAGTTTGGGATAGATATTGAATCTTTACCACCAATGATCATAGGCCAGTCAAAACCCATTGTCCAGATCATGAGTGTCAAAGCTACGCAGCATCCTGTTACACCAAACATGAAAGCGGCTATACCAATTCTGGTTCTTGGATGACCCAATGCATCGTCAAGTCCGTGAATCGGGAAGGGAGAATATACTTCTTTGATCTTTATTCCCGCCTTTCTCAAACGTGGCACCGCATGTAAAACGATATCGTCGTCGTCATAGACACCAACTAAATATTTACCAGTTAACTCTGCCATATATTAATACTAATGTTAAATTCTTTCTCAACTATTACGGTTAGATCTACTCGCTATCTTTGTTGAAAGCCGGCTCAGCAGCTCCACGATTTCTTACTTTGGCTACACCCCCTACTTTCTTAGGTAACTGTGCAGAAGTAGAACGGATTACCGCTTTAACCTCAGCCATGTTTACAACCGGCAGATATTTAGAGAATAACAGGAACAATGTAAAGAAAAGACCGAATGAGAAGATATAATCACCAATATCATAACGTGTTGGTGAGAACATCGCCCAGCTGGATGGTATGTAGTCGCGGTGAAGAGAAGTTACGATAATTACGAAACGTTCAAACCACATACCGATGTTAACGACAACTGATATAAAGAATGTAAATGTAATGCTGCGGCGAAGCTTACGAGACCAGAACAACTGTGGAGAGATTACATTACATGTCATCATCGCCCAATATGCCCACCAGTAAGGACCAGTCATACGGTTATAGAATGCATAATATTCGTATTCTACACCACTATACCAGGCAATAAAGAATTCTGTGATATATGCTACCCCTACTACAGAACCTGTAAGTGTAATTACCTTGTTCATCGTTTCGATATGCTCAAGAGTAATGTAATCTTCAAGTTTGTAAACTACACGGGTGATCAACATCAGGTTTTGTACCATTGCAAATCCTGAGAAAATCGCACCTGCAACGAAGTAAGGAGGGAAGATAGTTGTGTGCCATCCCGGAATTACCGACGTTGCAAAGTCCATACTTACAATCGTGTGTACCGAAAGTACAAGCGGAGTTGAAAGACCTGCAAGAATTAAGCTGATATACTCGTAACGAGACCATGTTTTAGCAGAACCATCCCATCCCATTGCAAATGTTCCATACATGAAACGTGATACTTTGCTTGTAGCACGGTCACGGATTGTAGCAAGGTCAGGAATAAGACCGATATACCAGAACACAAGTGATACCGAGAAATAAGTACTGATCGCAAAAACGTCCCAAACAAGTGGTGAGTTGAAGTTAACCCATAGAGATCCGAAAACGTTTGGAAGCGGAAGTGCCCAATAAGCCATCCAGGGACGCCCCATGTGCATAAGGATAAACGAAGCTGCGCAAATAACGGCGAAGATTGTCATCGCTTCTGCAGCTCTGTTGATTGATGTTCTCCACTTTTGACGGAAAAGCAAAAGAATCGCAGAGATAAGTGTTCCGGCGTGACCGATCCCTACCCACCACACGAAGTTGGTGATATCCCAGGCCCAACCTACAGTTTTATTCAATCCCCATACGCCAAGGCCTTCCCACCAGGTCCATGCCAAACATACGGAACCATAGGCCAGAACCAAAAGAGAAATACCGAATGCAATCTTCCATTCTTTGGTAGGAGCTCCTTCTACGTGGCGGCATATATCCTCCGTAACGTCTGCGTACGTTTTCCCACCTTGTACAAGGGGTTCTCTCACGGGTGAAGTAACAT
>DASYHR010001083.1:0-1964 GCA_035998385.1 Dyadobacter sp.
TAATACATCACCTCTTTAAATTCCCCGTACATGGTTTTAAGGGTTCCTTCTGCAAGCTTAATGATCATCGTGTGTTGTAGTAAATTTTTAAAATCGGTGTCGGTTTCAGTTAGACCAAAAGATGTATAAAGTACCTCATGATCTGTTTCTGTTCAAAACATATCATACTTATTGTGAACGATGATACAGGCATATCTATTCTGTTAAGTTGTCTGGATCGGCTATTTGTTCATGCCAAACCCAGCTCCAATCACTACATCGATGCAGTCATTCAGCGAGTTACTTTCAATAAAGCTTTTTCTACAGAGTCTACGAAATTGATATGTCCCTGCTTATTGCTTTCAAAAATAAAGTCGCGGATGCTTTTACTCTGATAGGGTGCGAAATCCCCAACGATCGCCAGGCGTATGCGGTAATTTGAAAATTTTTGAAGGATTTCACCCGCAATACCTGTTTTCAGGTTGAAGAAGTCAGGTGTGAGGTTTTTTTCATGCAGAATCAACGCATCGAAGTTCTGGTAATAGATGTTGCCCAGCAAATCCAGAGCAGTTTCGGCGTCAGTTATAACAATCTCGTCGGCCAGGACTTCAGCAACCGTTTTTCTATTTGATGTGTGTGACAGGATTTGCATTTGTTTGTGGTTTGGTTAAACTTCAAACAACACATCACCGCAAAAGTTCTTGTAACGCGGCTTCCCGCTCTGTGAGCATGTCTGATATTGTTTCGCCTTCTTTGTTAGGAATTAACTTATCGGCCCCGTGTGCGAGAAGAATTAGAATAGACCTGGAGTATGCCGGAAGTTGGCCGGCATCTGCGAATTTGTATCCCCGTACTGCCCAGAAAAGGGGAGTTGCTTCAAATTCAGTACACAGTTGATTCACCAATGAGCCAGCCGCGACAAGTGCCTCCAAAACAGCCGGCCGGCCACACCATGCCGCCCAGTGTAAGGCAGTTCCCCCATGCGTGCCAGGGTGGTTAATTGTTGCGCCCCTGTTAATATATAGTAAAGCTACTTGATCGGCATGCAGACTGGAAGCTGCAACAAGCGGCGAATCCTTACCAACAACTAGCTGAGAACCATTTACATCTGAGCCATGTGAAAGAAACAATTGAGCTAGCTTCACAGCATCATCATCTGTGTAAGTTCCGGCAAATACGCCATCACAAATGCGGTGTAGCGGATGTGCTTTGGTAGTATTCTTGCTATCGTAAGGGATGCCTTCGTTGGCCAAAGCAGGATTGGCAATAAGCGCTGCTTCTATCCCTGCAAAATCTGTTCGGTCAATCAGAGTTCTGATATCCATGTTTTTTGATTTAAAGACTGAATTTACAAAATGAGTAGTTAACCTTTCGTTTTCGACCTGTTTATTATCTGGTCAATCCGCTCTTTTTGCCTGAGGTGGTGCCGGAAGTGCATTTCAGTGAATTGAAACCATTGTAAGCAATTGAGGTATCCTAAACCGGGATGTTTCGTTCTTGCATGCGGAGCGATGGCTATGATCCGGGGGTAAAGATCGTTGTATTGCCGTTTGAGATTTTGCAACGTATGTTGTATCTGAGCTTTGTTTGCCGGCTGAGGGAGCAAATCGTTGGAAGGAGCACCGGGTATCACTGCGTCGGGAAAGCCATTGTTCGCAAAAAGTAGTTTGCCAAATTCCGTCGGTTCCAGTTCTGAGTTTTCACGCGTGCATAAACACTTGCTAATCTGCTCTAAGTAAAACTCTGTATCTGTAACAAGATGCATATACAATTGTCCCATTGACCAGCCTTGTTCAGGTTTGAGAGTAAGGTCGCTTTCCGCATACTGACCAAGAGCAATGACCCAAGTGTCAATCGTCCGGTTAAAGTTTTCAAGCAAAAGAGGGGTGGGGCTCATGTTGATGGATGAACAGGTTATCGACTTTCAGGCGAAGTCAGTTAATTCATAATTGGAACTTCGCCCTCCTTCATCTGCTTGTTTCAGG
>DASYHR010001101.1:0-3421 GCA_035998385.1 Dyadobacter sp.
TAGGAAATGGGCAATACCGGTATTTTCATCATACTGGGTGCTTTTTCCACTGTAAGGCGCTTGTTCTCTGCACTGGCCACAAATCCATTGGTAAGCGGATCGCCAGGTGCAAGTGGAAGATCTACCACAGAACCTCTTTGGGCACCCGTTTCGTTTTTGAAAGGACCTTTTGGATAGACATCCCCCTGAAAAAACCCGTCTTCTTTCGGGTCAGAATAGATAATACAGCCGATCGCCCCTTTTTCGTAGGCTACCTTTGGCTTAATGCCGCGCCATGAATTTCCGTATTTGGCAATGACGATCTTACCTTTTACATCAATACCCAATTTGGCGAGTTCTTCGTAATCTTCAGGAATTCCGTAGTTGACAAATACCAGCTCCGCTGTGACGTCGCCATTCGCTGAAAATGCGTGGTAAGGTGGAAGTACATCTTTTGTCTGCCCGGATGTGGCGTCTTCCTTCACGGCTTTTTCATTCAATAAAGCCTTGAATTTGGTAGGTTCTGTCAGTTCCAGAATCCGGACCTTAGGTGTAGGAAATAGTACATGTACCGTATCCAGATGTGCTTCAAAACCCCATGAGTTCAATTTGTCACGAATGAAAAGAGCATTATCCAAGCCGTAGGCCGATCCAAGTTGATGGGGGCGTGCGGTCATTCGTTTCATCCAGTCCTTCAGATTACTGGTCTGAATTTGTTTGTCGAATGCAGTTTCAAGTTCAAGTTGTTTTTTCACAGATTCAGAACCGAATCCCATAATGGACTGGGCATCTGAGGCATTGATGAGCATGGCGGTCAGGAAAAATGTACCGATGGCCTTTCTGTAATTTTTTTTCATAGATGGGAGTGAAGAATGAGATCGTATACGATTCGAATTCTCTAATATACTCATATTCAAAAGTGAATTTACCCCGACATTGTAAATTCATATAAATCCTTGTTTTAATAAAAAGAGTCTGGTTGTTCGTTGTATGTCAGGCACTTGTGGTACGTTTCCCGTAAGTGGTTGAATATAAAAAGCAAAATCTCCGGATCAGGTTTGTTCCGGAGATTTTGCGATATATCAGTCAGAAATATTTATTCTTTCAAACCTTTGATATATCTTATCGTGACGGGAATTTGTTTCAGATAAGACGGACTTTCATCTTCGATGAAATAATGTTCAACACCTGCTTTTTTAGCAGCTTTCAACACTGCAGGAATATCGATTGATCCGGTTCCCAGTGCAACATCATTTGTGGTGGGTGTATTCCCGGTGAGGTCACCTTTCACACCTTTTTTGAGATCTTTGAGGTGCATCAGTTTCCAGCGTTTGCCATATTTATTTAATAATGCGGCAGGATCCTGCCCGGGAAATGCCGTCCAGAGGATATCCATCTCAAATGACACGTATTCCGGATTGGTATTTTTTACAATGTAATCAAACAGCGTTCCGCCTTCGTGAGGAACAAATTCATAACCATGATTATGGTAGGTGAGAGTGATACCATTTTCTTTCAGGGTTTTTCCGGCGCGATTGAAATCAGCCACAGCTTTCTTTGCATTTTCGAGCGTAAAGCCACTTTTATCGTGAGGAATCCAGGCCACCATCACGTATTTGGCGCCTAATATCTTCGCGTCTTTGATCGTTTGATCTGCACTTTTTGCCAGCTCGTTGTAGTCCGCGCCGATCGATACCATTTTGATTCCCCTTTTATCAAGCTGACGGCGCAGTTCTGCAGTTGCCATTCCTTTTATCGGCCCGCCTTCCATTTCGGTAACTCCCAGAGATTTGATCGTATCCAGGGTAGCTTCAATACCTTTCGGCCAGCTGCCACGGAATGTGTAAGCCTGCAGCCCGATTGGTTTCGTATACAGTGATTTTTGCCCGACTACGACATTGCTGAATACGGCAGCCATCAGCATTAAACATAGTTTTTTTCCTTTCATTATTCGGTTATGTGTTAAGATTAAAGGTCTCCCTGAAAAAAGAAACAGAATCAGAAACCTACTGATTATAAAATAAAAACCCGGAAGTCAGTCGCCTGTTCTTCCGGGTATTTTGCTATTTTTGAACGAATTAAAAACCTTCTGCTTTAATTTGTTTCTCGGTGATCTCTCCATATTTCTTCACCTGTTCCTTTATTTCACTGGCTTTACCTAACAGTACAAACTGGAGTTTGTCTTTCGGGAAATAGGTCTTGATAATTTCCTTCGCCTGAGCCGCCGTAAGACCGTCGACTTTGTTCTGGAAGGTATTGATGTAGTTTTCATCAAAATTGAAAATAAACATATCCGTCAGCAAACGAGCCAGCGCACCGGCCGATTCGTAGTCGGGAGGGAAGTCACCCTTCACATATGCTTTGGCTGATGCCAGTGTCGTTTCATCAATACCTGTAGTATGCAGGCTGTCCAGCACATGCAGTGCCATATCGATGGCGGGGACTGTGGTTGCATTTTTAGTAAAGGTGCTGATCGCAAATGTGCCCGCATATTTGTAACGTGAAAAACGGCTGTTTGCGCCATAGGTAAGTCCCGAATTGACACGTAACGCATCATTCAGCCAGGAAGTAAAACGTCCGCCAAGAATTGTGTTCACAACAATAATAGGCACATAGTCAGCTGAATTATAGTCGACCCCTTTGCCACCGATCAGGAACGTCGTTTCTCTTGCGTCATCTTTGTTCACGAGTAATACCCTGCTTTTGTCAAATTCAAGATCCGGAGCAACGCGTTTTACCATTCTCGCTTCAGCTGTTTTCCAGCTTCCGAAAAGTGTGGTGATGCGTTTCTTCATATCCGCCGTTTTGAAATCACCCACAACTGCGATGGCTCCTTTTCCGGTCGTGTAGTTGTTTTTATAAAATAACGCTGCATCTTCAGAAGAGATTTTTTCAACTGTTGATTTGATCCCTCCGCCGGGATTAGCATACGGGAAGTTTTTAAATACAAGTGTATTAAAGTAATTGCCAATCACAGAGCGCGGACTTTCCTTTTGCTGGTCAAGTTCAAGTAAAGTTCTCTCTTTGTGTTTGTTAAATTCCGTCGCATCAAATGTCGGGAACATAAGAACCTGTTGAATTATATCAAAAAGTTTGTCCTGGTCTTTCACAGCGAAGGAGGACGCCAGGCCAGCATTATCTTTGGAAGCATAGGTAGACAAATTGGCTCCTACGAAGTCGGTCATCTCTTCGATCTGGGCCTTCGTGTATTTTTTAGTGCCAAACAGCAAACCATCAGCTGTGAGTGAAGCCATGCCGAAGCGCTCACCATCCTGGATTGAGCCTGCATCAAAAACAGCAGATACGTTGATCAGCGGAACTTCGTGTTGCTCCATAAGATATACGGTAAGTCCGTTCTTTAATTTGAACTTCTCGTATTTGGGAACCTGAAAATTATTCTGTGCCATGGCAAATACCGGTAGCATGGCAAACAGTAGGGAAA
>DASYHR010001102.1:0-1554 GCA_035998385.1 Dyadobacter sp.
TCTGAAAACGGTCGTAAAAATCTTTATGTTTACGAGAATCTCGGGACCAAGAAAATCAAACTAAAAGTAAAAAGATCTATTCGTGGTCTTGATCAGATAGAGGACATGGACGTATCCAATGACGGAAGTATGCTGGCGGTAAGCGCCGACCGCTCCGGCAGGAACGACATCTATTTGGTGAGTGTGGCAAGAGGCTCTGCATTGCCATTAACGAGTGATTTATACGACGATTTTTCCCCACGCTTTATTCAGGGTTCTTCACGTAAACTTGTATTTTCATCCAATCGTCCTGCTGAATTTAGTGATACGATCAAAGCTGATTATAAAACGATCAACGGTCCTATATCCATTTTTGAGCACGATGGTACACCAAAGTCGGGTGAGATCAAGGTTTTGTTAAGAGGTGAGGGTAAGACCAAATCATCCCCAATATATGCGGATGCAGACGAAGTTTATTATTTGTCGGATAGTAAAGGTATTTCCAATGTATTCAAAATAGCGCGTAACGGAAGTGCTCCTCAGCAGCTGACCAATTATATACATGGAATAAGAAGTGCGGATATCTATCCTAAATCGGGTGGAGTGTTGGCATTCACTTATCTGAACGATGGTTACTACAATGCAGCTGTAAAAAACGGCTTCGATACCAATGCATCTATCTCGGCTCCTGATTTGAAGGGAAACACATCGGGGATAGTTCAACCTGGAACATCTGTAGCTGCGAAAGATTCTGTTGCTGCGAAACCAGTGGAGTCTGTTACTCCGAAGCTGGTTTTGAAAGACGGGGAGGTAGATACAGACAACTACCAGTTTGACGAGGACGTATTGAAAACCTTCGAATCCAGACAACGTCGTGGTGCGCTGTCAGGTACAGCCGGTGTATTGAACCGGACCCGACCAATACGTGAAAACATTGCGATCAAAGGCCCATTCCCTTATAAAGGTTTGTTTATTACCAACGATGCTAGTTCTGACTGGCGGGTTGATCCGATCAGAGGTTTTGGCTATGCACAATCATTGTCCATGAATGACTTGCTGGAAAATCACGTGATTAAAGCAGGATTTTTCGTCTCGTCCAATTTCAGAAACAGCGACTTATTTGCCGAGTATAACAACAATACTTACCGGATCGATTTCGGTGTGCGCATTGACCGTCGTGCGTTGTATTCCAATGCAGAGAATTATCCTCAAAAGTATCGGTTCAACCAGGTCACTTTTTCTGCTTCCTACCCATTTTCGCCGACAAGCCGTTTCACGCTGTCACCTATGTTCAGTTCGGCAAGGCTGATAGATGTGTTCTCTCTGTCTATTCCCGACCTGAATTCAAACTTCGGCGGTTTACGTAGTGAATACGTGTTTGACAATACCAAAGTGAACGGAATGAATATGATGGAAGGTACCCGCTTTAAGTTAAGGTTTGATATGCAGGCGGGGTTGTCATCTGCAAACGAAAGCTTTAATCGTCTAAGTCTGGATTTTCGTCATTACCAGAAAATTCATAGAGATCTGATTCTGGCGATTCGTGCCGCAGGGAGTCATTCAGCCGGCAGGGCG
>DASYHR010001105.1:0-8585 GCA_035998385.1 Dyadobacter sp.
CTGTTACATATTCGCCTTTTCCCCAATGCTGCCAATTAGCAAACCAGGGTAGTTGTTCCTTTTTGAATTTCATCGCGAGAGCCAGGCCGATCTTCTCATTATATATTCCTGCAACACTTTGACCGAAAATGTCCGCGTCAATGTCTACCAATACTACTTCTTCGCCTGTACCCAAATGTGACTCAATGGGTCCGGGGCATTTTTTAAAACTATTTCCTGCTTTGAATATCTTCGCATTTTCCTCCCCGTGGCGTGGAAACCATTGACCGTTCCAGAGCAAGTCAGCACCTTCATCAACCAGCGGATAACCAAGATTGAAATGATACAACAACATGTGGGGAGCCGCTGTATTTCCTTTATTCATCACTTCATCATGAATGCGTATTGTCGCTTTTCCAAGTGTTGCTGATATCGTTCTTTTCAATTCCAGACTAGGCCCGAATGGCTTCGTTTCACGGATTATACCTGTAATGCTCATTTCCAACTGACCTACTCTTGGATCAGGCTGAATAATAGATATAATTTCAGCGGGAGTATTGCTGATCAAACCGTGTAAACCTCTGTCTCCGAATTCATCCGATTCAGGCCCGCCTACATGCGACAATCCGCATGTTGTCAACAAACCACCTCCAAAGGTCCTGAGCCAGTCAATTCCCTTGTCAGCGAATGGTTGTGGGTGGGTAATTCCGCCATGGCTCAGCCATGCCAAACTATGCTGATTATAAAAAGCATCTGCAATATCCATCGCACGGTCGATGACAACCTTGAATCTCAGCCCGGTTCCGGTATTGATCCACGCAATCCTTGTTCCTCGTCCGGCTCCATTATCTATAACTGATGTTTCGATCCCGCCTAACTGTGCATGATTCGAAACCTTGTCTTTCCAGTCCGGATTGATTGAATCTGCTTCCTTCATTATTTTGTATTAATTAAGAATATTATCCAAATCGAAAACGGTTGCATTGTAGCCATTTTGATTGTTTTTTCTGCTTACATGAAAATCAATTTCCTAGCAGCCAATCCCTGACACGCGGATTGAAATCATCTGTGTTTTCAAAATGAAAAGCGTGACCTAACTTGTCATATAAAAATAACTCAGCTCCTTCAATTCCGTTCGCGACTTCCTCTGCCATCCAAACCGGCGTAAAAATATCTTCCCTCCCACCGATGACAAGTGTGGGCTTTTGAATTTTACCTAAATCGTCCAGTGCATTGTGATTGATACACGCCGCCGCCTGACCTTCCAGTCCATGTAATGGTTGTGGAAACGCTCCGAATGCATCCTGATTTCTTCCATGTGCAAGATCCGCGTGCTTCTCTGCATCATCCCATGACGACTTGGAGAAAATAAGTAATTGAATATACAAGCTGAATTCCTCAGGTCGAAACCTGGCCTTCGCATTCATGATATGTTGAAACAATCCCTTTGCGTAATTATCACAACGCGCCCAGGGACACATCAAAACAAGCGAATGTACTTTTTCGGGATGGCGAATGGCCAGTTGTTGGGCAATGGTACTGCCCATGGAACAGCCCACCACTTTTACCTTTTCAACCTGAATCGCATCCAGCAGTCCTGCATAATCATCCGCCATTTGCTCTGATGAATACGGGCCTGCAGGTTTGTCGCTCAATCCTACTCCGCGGTTATCACCAATTATGCATTTGAAATGATGCTGCCAGTCAGCCAAGTGTACATTCCAAACTGCACCCGGCGCTGTAATTCCCATGATCAATAGCAGGGGTATATCATCAGGAGATTTCCCTGAGCCACGCGATTCGTAATGTAATTGTATTCCGTTGGTTTTTACTGTAGGCATATTAATTTGGCAATCGGCTTTCGGCAATTGGCCGTCCGCATTGGATAGTAGTTATTTCATGTGGGATACTGGAATGTATTGAAAGGAACTATCTGCACCTTGTTATTATCAACAGCCGATAGCCGATAGCTGACAGCCGAAGTTCACCTCAATCCCGGTATCAAATCTTCCTGAATCCATTTACCGTCGTGTAAAGTCACGAAGTCAGGATCTTCCAGGGCTTCTTCACCTTCATCTTCACAGATGATCCAGCCTGAGTAGTTGATATCTTTCAGCCATTGTGTTACTCCCAACAGATCCACTTTTCCTTTACCCATCAGAGCAAATTCCGGATCGCCATTCCAATCCTTGAAATGAACATGGTTGATCAGTGACTGATATTCTTTCATTTTGGTTAAAGGATCCATACCACCATTGATGATATGCCCCACATCCGGCGTCCATCCCGTTACCGTAGCATCCAGCGAATCAAGGACGATTTTATAATCCTCTTCGGTACGAATAATTGATGAGTGAGGTGAGTTGGGATGATAGCTGCAAGGAATACCTTTGTCAGCCGCTCTCCGGGAAACGGCATTGACAATATTGATCAGATTTTTCTGGCGCTGTACAATATCATGACGCCCTGACGGAATTTGCACGGTATTCAGCATTGCCCCAGGAAATCTTTCCAACAGTCGAATAGCATGATCAGCCACCTTTTTTTCCTCCTCCGTTTCCTCCGGATTATTCCAGTCCTGAGCAAGCGCTAAAGCTGCGAGTTCAATCCCCTGCGCTTTTAATTTTGCTTCCAGCAGATCCGGATCGACCAAATCACCCATCCAGGTGAATATTGGTTGAATACCCGTGAAACCAGCTTTGGCGATGATTTCAATCATATGATCAAGGCGCCCCTGATGTGTTTTTCCGTTTCCGCTCATAAACCAGGTATACACCTCTGAGCCGAATTTGAATGGTAGCATAGCTTTTAGCTTTTAGCTTTTAGCGATTAGCTGTGAGCTTTTAGTCCCACAACTATCTGAAATCTTCAATACTTTATTATCGTTCAGTCCGCATAAAATGCGTCCAGACCGAATTCTTAATTCTTAATTCCTAATTCCTAACTAAGCCCGTGCTTTAAACTCATCTCACGAATAAATTTGTAGCCCTTCTCTGCTATATCCCATGGATCTGAGAATTCACGCCATACACCGATTGCATTGGCAAAATCAGGATCATTTCTTGAAAAAGCTTCGATGGTGAGCCAACCCTGGTAGCTAATTTTCGCCAGGCCGGCAAAGGCGTTATCCCAGAGAACTTGTCCGTCCCCGGGTGTACCGCGGTCATTCTCACTAATGTGAACGTGTGCCAGAACCGGCGACAATGTTTCCAATGCCGATCCGTAATTTTTTTCTTCAATATTGGCATGATGGGTGTCAAACATCGCACGTACATTGGGATGATTTGCTGCTTTTACCAATTTCGTAAGTTGCTCAGCAGTGTTGCATAGGTAGCATTCGAAGCGGTTTAAAGCTTCCAGAGCGAATACAATGTTGGCCTCTTTTGCATATTCAGCGGCAGCATTCAACACTTCTCCGGCCAAAGCGTACTCACGATCTTCCGCAGGCCGATTCACAAATACAGTATGGGCTGAGTGAAAAGGGCCGCATATAATTTTGGCGTTCAAAGCATGCGCACGGTCCACCCCCCATTTGATCTTATCCAGCGCTCTCGCACGCACTTCCGAAGATTCACTTACAGGATTTTCGTCGGCGCCGAGTGTCATTACCGCTGTTGTTTCCAACCCGGCATCGCTGGTGTATTTACCCATACGCTGATAAGCTGAAAGATCCGGGACTCCGAGGAAGAACTCAACACCATCGTATCCGATTGCTTTCAGACGATCTATTACCGGAAACAGATCATCAGAAACTGCTGCCGTCCAGGCCAAAACATTAAATCCTATTTTATTCATTTTTTAGCTGTTGGCTATTAGCATGTAGCTGTTATCAAATCTATTGTTTTATACGAATGTCTTTGTATTCAACTTTCATTGGAGGACCCACATGCACCTGTATACCCAGGTATCCATTCGGCTTCCCGTTTACGGTATCATTGTCTGTCACGTCGCTCATCAACACTCCATTGATGTAGTGCTGAAGGCGATTTCCTTTCGCAACAATATGAAATTCATTCCAATCCTGGCTTTTGATTTTTGTTTTGAGTTCATCAGAAGTTCCAAGCGAGCCTGTTACCGTTCTTCCAAGCCATGCATTATTCTTCAAATTTGCCTTAAATGCGTCAGGAGATTTATCTGTAGGGTTATTTACCGTTACAATTTCCCCTCTGTATCCCAGCGTAGTTCTTTTTCTTTCTTCATAATTCTGACCAGTATAGCGGATTCCTCCGTCAATATCAGCCTGATATCCTCTCAAAGCATTAGGTACATCAGCCACCTTCTCGCTTCTGTAGTTGATACCCGAATTCCCTTTTTCTGTTATTTTAAATGAACCTTTCAACTCAAAGTCGCCGGGCTCTCCACCTTGCCAAACTACAAATGAATTGGTTTTCAGGAGTGTTTCAGGAGTGATTTCTCCGACCAGATTCCCATTTTCGACACGCCAGTATTTCGTATCTCCATCCCATCCCTTCAATGATTTACCATCAAAAATAGATTTGAAGCCTTTTTCACTCTTCTGAGCTACACAGGACACGGATCCTGAGAGAGCCACAGCAATCGCTACACTGACCAATACTTTTGTAAATCCGGAATTCATTTTTGAAAACATCTTTCTATTTTTAGACTTTTGTATGTTTAATTACCCTTACCTCCCTGCACCTTACGTGCCGATTCCTTCTTGGTTCGCTCCAAAAAGATGAAAATAATATCCAAAAATTCCTATAATTATTGGTCGGACTATCCTGTACTAACCTGCTTTTTTTGAATTAAAGAATTAAATTTTATTGTAAAAACGCTCTATTCCCTGATCAGATCCCGGCTCGTCATCCAGCTCACACATCTTCCAAACCACTCGTCAAATGACGGAAAGGTAGAAAATCCATGTTCTCCCCTGGAATAAATGTGCATTTCTGCCGAGGCACCTTGTTTCAACATATTCTCATAAAATACGACACTGTTCATCACAGGTACTACCACATCAGTACCTGCATGTATTAAAAAAGTAGGAGGCGTGTTTTTAGAAACATGCTTTTCATTTGAAAACAGCATGATTTTTTCCTTCGATAAATCCGGGCCAATCAGATTTTGCCTTGAACCGGTGTGCCCCAGGCTGTCTGTAAAACTGACTACCGGATAGACAAGCAACATAAAATCCGGTCGCAAATTCGTATTCTCCTTGTTTTCAATATAGGCTTTGTCAAAGTGTGTACCGGCTGTAGAAGCAAGGTGTCCCCCAGCAGAGAACCCCATGATGCCGATTTTGTCCGGATCGATATTCCATTCCTTTGCTTTTTCCCGCACTGTCTTGATCGCCTGTTGTGCATCCTGCAATGGTCCTATCGATTTATCCTGCATAATTCTGGCATCAGGTAATCTATATTTCACTACGAATGCCGCCACACCCATCTGATTGAACTTCTTTGCGATATCGCTCCCTTCCCGTTTCATTACCAACGTATGGTAACCTCCACCAGGAAATATGATCACAGCTGTTCCATTCGCGATTTCCTTCGGAGGAATATAGGCTGAGATAGTCGGGACTGAAACTTTGAAAGCCAATGAATCACCGCCCGGCTTTGTCCGGATTTCCTCCAGATTTTCAGCATTTGTTGAGTTGGGAATTTTGCCAGGATACAAAGGTTTTTGAGCCAAAACAAAATGGCAGGAGAAACAAACTAACGCGACAAACCAAAAGAAGATATTCGTTTTTTTGTTCATGATGAAAACCGGTCAACTGACTTCGGGTGAAACCAGTGCTATTTCTTAAAGACCCCGAAGCGCCATCTCTACCATAAAAAAATGGGATTCGAACTGAATCGAATCCCATTTTCTGAATTTTACATTGAACTGCCTAGTTATTCACAGCCTGGTGCATGTCTCGGTACTTCTTGATCAGATCATGTGAGTTTTTCAATGATGATTTCTGATCTGCGATGATCTGGCGGATATTGGTTGGCAGACTTGCGTCTGTTGCCAGTGCATCTTCATAAGCCTCCTGAGCCGCATCTTCGCCATACTCACAGCTTTCCAATACTGAAGTTCTGTCGTGCCCAGTGAACGTAGCTTTGATATCCATCCAAACTCTGTAGATTTTACCTGAGTTAGTTGTTCCTGTTGCCACATCACCTCCAAGGCTTGTTACTTCCCGGCTCAGTTCTGCAACGTTATCACGGCTTTCACCAGCCATTTTCTGGAACATACCACGCAAATCCACATCTATATCTTTTACTTCTTCAAGTGCTTTTTCGTAACCGTCAATACGGTCGTTATTTATTTTGATCAGATCATTTAATACCTCTACAAGATTTTCATTGGTTTCCATAACAGTGTTGTGTTTTGATGTAATTAATTGTTTCCACCTGTTGACTAAAACCTTGTGCCATACCCTTCACCTTAAAAAACCCAGCATTATTCTGTCGTATATGTTGCCGGAATCGTACAATCCTTAACGTATATGATTCAGAAATTCTTCACATCCGTGACTGATTCGCCAGCAACTTCCTCAATGACTGCTCCGTGGCTGATAGATGATTGTGTTCCGGCAAATCCTTATCCATATACTTCTGCAGCTTACCGGTTTCATAACCACGGAAAACGGCAGGGTGTACATAGTATTTTTTACAAACGGCACGCGTATTACCTAAATGTGCTGCTACCACATCCAGACAGGCATTAATGGTACGTGTGTACTGGCGTTGCGATGTACTTGGCTCTTGGACAGATAGGTATTCCAGGGCTGTCACTGAGCCCATCCATGTTCTGAAATCTTTCGCAGAATAATCACCTCCCGTGTGTGCCTGAATATAATTGTTGACCTGCGTCGCATTGAGTGAGCAACGTGAGCCGGCATCGGTACTGTATTGAAAAAGTCTTCTTCCAGGCATTTCTTTACATTCCTTTACCAACCTGGCAAGTTGCGTATCACGGATCACAATATCCTGTTTGATTCCCTTTTTTCCAGTGAATTTAAATCTGATGCTTTTTCCCTGCACCGTAGTGCAGCGGGCATCCAGGGTAGTGAGACCCGAAGAACCGTGTCTGATCTTGTATTGTTCATTACCAACCCGGATACAGGTTTTATCCATAATCCGGACCACCAATGCCGAGACCTTGGCCAGGTTGAAAGATCTTTTTCTCAGGTCTTCCTCTACCTGGTTTCGTAAATCAGGCAATACCTCTGAGAAGGATAGCAAGCGGTAGTATTTTGTTTCGTTACGAATCTGGTTCCAGAATGGGTGGTATCGATATTGCTTCCTTCCGGCTTCGTCTACACCTGTCGCCTGTAAGTGTCCTTCCGGATCTTTGCTGATCCATACATTTTTCCAGGCAGGCGGAAGCACAAGTGCCTTAATTCTTTTAACAATTTGCTTGTCGAGACACCTCTCCCCTTTCTGATTTACATAATAAAAACGAGGAGCTTTTCCTTTTCTCAGATATCCCGGCGCTCCTGCTTTAATGTAATTCAATCCGGCAGCACCCGCGGTAAGCTCAGGATCTTTTCTAATTTTTCTGATAATTCGTGCTGTCACGACCGGGCTTTCCGGTAATATGGCTGCAAGTGATGAAGAAGACATGGTTCTGATATCGAAATGTGTGATCGTGGTGTTGCTACTAAACCGATACCAGATACAAGCAGATTCATCAGGATGGCCTCAGATAATCCATTTCCTATTATTGAGTAAAATAAGAAGGCTTCGCACAAAAAAATTCCTCAATTGAATGGCTGTTAAACCTGCTCAATTGAGGAACAATATACTCAGCGGTACTTGATGCTGACTAGGCTACCGGAAAGTAAGCAGTAAATATAGCACCGTTGCCCGGCTCTGATTCTGCCACTACATATCCGGAATGATTTTCCATAATTTTTTTACAAATCGCCAAGCCGATACCTGTACCCGGATATTTGCTCCCAGGATGTAATCTCTGGAAAACATCAAAAATGCGGGTTGCGTATTCACTTTCAAATCCTATTCCGTTGTCCTGAACTGAAATTGCGTAAAACAATTTTTCAGCGGAAACCTTGCTGTCGGGAATTTGAGATGCTGTAACCTTTTTCAGCTGAATCTTTACCACGGGGCTCACATCCTGATCCGAAAATTTGAGTGCGTTACTGACCAGGTTTACAAACAGCTGATGCACCTGGAAAGGAATTACTTTTAATGTTGGCAGATCGTCAACATGAACTACTGCATTTTTTTCTTCGATGATTTCACTCAACTCGTCCTGTACATTATTCAGGATTACATTGAGGTCGATATCCTCATATACTTTATCCGTATTTCCGGTTTTGGAGTAAGTCAGGATATCCTCAATGAGCAGTTGCATTTTTTCAGCAGCAAAACGCATCCGTTCCACGGAGTCTTTCACCTGAGCGGATATATCTGTTTTTTCTCTGTCGAGAATTTTTGAGGCAAAAATCTGGATCTTACGTAGCGGTTCTTTCAAATCGTGCGTACTGATCCAGTTCAAATTAGCCAGTTCTTTATTAGCAGCTTTCAGTTCTTCATTCAAAACACGATTACTCTGCTCCTGGCTACGTACATAGCGCAGATTGATATGTTTTTGTAATGCATACGCGAAGCTCGCTGCAGCATGAAGTTCGGCTT
>DASYHR010001107.1:0-6875 GCA_035998385.1 Dyadobacter sp.
TCAACCTCTGCCCAGAAATTATGCCGTGCGATTTGTTCTTCACGCCACACATTTTCCAAATCATCCAGCAAACCTCTCAGATCAGGAGTTTTTAATAACTCTTCTCTAACATCCATGACATAGATTTTATCAAACTAACATTTCTGACACGTTACAGTTCAAGATACAAAATCGACAACGCGAAGACAAAAGTTATTTCAAACAGCACTCCCGTTTGGCTCAAATCACCTTAATCAAATGATTCTTTTTACCTTTTGACACTAACAAGAAACTATCCTGCAATAAGTTAAAATCTGTAAGCGGCTGTTCTGCGGATGTTACTTTCACTTTATTTACACTCACTGCATTCTGCTGAAGTGCACGACGAGCCTCTCCTTTTGATGGATAAATTTCGGATTTTGTTACCGTCGAGATCAGATCCAGCACATTCGTACAGGTATTCCATTCCTCACGACTGATCTGAGTTTGAGGTACGCCATCAAAAATGGTATCGAACTCATTCAGGGCGATACTTTGCAAAGTTTCCAGTGTAGCCTTTCCAAACAACACTTCAGTTGCCTTCAGAACCAGATCGTAGGCTTTTTGAGAGTGAACGCGTACTGTTAGTTCTTCAGCAAGTGCTTTTTGCAAAATACGCAAATGAGGTGCCCCGGCATGCTGCGCTTCCAGAGCTTCAATTTCCTCTTTGTTTTTGAAAGAATAAACCCGGATGTAACGCGGACAATCCTCATCGCTTTGCCCTAACCAGAATTGGTAGAAGGTATATGGAGATGTTTTTTCAGGATCCAGCCAGATATTTCCGCCCTCACTTTTACCAAATTTACTTCCATCCGATTTCGTCAAAAGCGGGGTTGTCAGTGCATAAGCTTTGAAATAACCCTCTTCATCCCCTTCTTTTCTGCGGATGATTTCAGTTCCGGTAGTGATGTTTCCCCACTGATCCGAACCACCCATTTGCAGACGGATATTTTTGTTTTTATATAAATGGTAGAAATCGTATCCCTGCAACAATTGGTATGAAAATTCAGTAAAAGAAATACCCGTTTCCAGGCGTTTTTTTACCGAATCTTTGGACATCATATAATTGACACTCAAAAACTTACCGGCTTCACGCAAAAACTGCAGAAAGCCCATTTCCTTGAACCAATCATAGTTATTGACCATTTCAGCAGAATTCTCACCACAGTCAAAATCAAGGAACTGCTCTAGTTGCTTACGGATTCCTGCCTGATTGAATTGCAAAGTTTCTTCATCCAAAAACGATCTTTCAGCGGCTTTGAAAGAAGGATCACCGATCATACCGGTAGCACCACCTACCAATGCAAACGGTTTGTGTCCCGCACGCTGAAAGTGTACCAAAAGCATAATCGTAGCCAAATTGCCAATATGCAGTGAAGATGCGGTAGGATCGAATCCGATATATCCTGCTGTCATTTCTTTATTCAGCTGCTCATCTGTTCCCGGCATCATGTCGTGCAACATGCCTCGCCAGCGCAATTCTTCTATAAAATCAGTCTTCATTGATATGCTTGATTGTCGTTATACTATCCGATTTGTCGTTTGTAGGTCAAATCGACCGCAAAGGTAAAGGTTATCATTTCAAGTTGGGTAGGAAGGATAAAAATTGACGATGAAAGTTATTCAGAACAAAGTGCCTATTTTAGTAATATTAAAAGTTAAAACAGCACAAATACACGAATCAACTCATGCTAAGAAATCTAATCCTGATTTTGATATTATCCATTTCATGGGAAAATGGCTGGTCACAAACGCAAACTACTTATTGTAATCCGATGGATATCGATTACAAATACAACTTCGAACAGTTGAATGAAAACATATCCTACCGCTCCGGAGCGGACCCTGTTATTATCAACCACAAAGGTGAATATTTTATGTTTGTCACCATTCAGGGTGGCCACTGGCATTCCAAAGACATGCTCAGCTGGAAATACCTGACTGCTAATCGCTGGCCTTTCGAAGACATGTGTGCGCCCGCAGCGGTTTCAGTTCGCGACACCTTGTTTCTGTTTCAATCTACATTCGAATCCCGGCCAATATTATATTCAGTAGCTCCCGAAAAAGGTATATGGGAGTTTTATAACAGATGGACGCCCCGTTTGCCCAAAGACATCGGGCCGTGGGATCCGGCTCTGTTCCATGACGCCGACACCGATAAATGGTATATGTACTGGGGCTCATCGAACGTATATCCTATTTTCGGTGCTGAGCTGGATCATTCCAAAAAGCTGGCATTCAAAGGACAGTATCAGGCGATGTTTTGGTTGAATCAATATGAACATGGCTGGGAGCGTTTCGGCCCCAATCATTCCGATCCTTTCAAACCATTTACAGAAGGCGCATGGATGACCAAACACAACGGAAAATATTACCTGCAATACGGTGCACCAGGAACGGAATACAACGTGTATGCAAACGGGACTTATGTGGGCGACAACCCGCTGGGACCATTTACGTACGCACCCTACAATCCGGTTTCGTACAAACCCGGCGGATTCGCAACCGGCGCGGGCCATGGCAATACTTTCCAGGATAATTATGGCAATTACTGGAATACCGGCACCTCATGGATCGGGTTCAACTGGGCCATGGAGCGCAGAATGGTACGCTACGCAGCTGGTTTTGACAAAGACGGACACATGTTTGCCAATACCCGGTTCGGCGATTTTCCTCACAAAATGACAACGAAAAAATGGGAAGGCAAAGGCGATGAACTATTCACTGGCTGGATGCTGCTTTCATACAAGAAGACAGCCACAGCCTCATCGACCCTGGATACCATGTTAGCGGCAAAAATTACAGACGAAAATCCCAGAACATTCTGGGCCGCAAAGCAAAACAAGCCGGGGGAAACACTCACGATAGATCTTGGTAAACAATTGGACGTAAAAGTGGTACAGGTTAACTACACCGATTACAAATCCGACATTTTCGCCAATGACCCGGAAAAGGTGTTTACTCAGTTTAAAATTCTGACTTCAACAGATGGCAAAAAATGGGAAGTTGCCAGTGACCTCACAAAAGAACCCAAACGAGACAGGCCTTGCGCTTATATTGAATTAAGCAAGCCAATAAAAGCACGTTATGTTCGCTATGAGCATGTATACGTTGCATCGCCGATTTTGGCAATCAGCGAGTTCCGGGTGTTCGGGAACGGCACAGCTCAGGCACCGGCAATACCCAAAGCGTTTTCTGCCATCAGACAAAAAGACACCAGAAATGCAGATTTAAAATGGGAAAAGGTAGCCGGCGCTGTGGGCTATAATGTGTTATGGGGAATCGCACCCGACAAACTATACCAGACCTACCAATTCTGGAATGACGAACCCAATACATTTGAACTCAGAGCTCTGAACGTAGGTGTACCTTATTATTTCGCGATTGAAGCTTTTAACGAAAACGGAGTATCGAAAATGAGTGAAGTAGTGGCAGCGAAATAGTTACAGGACTTTCCCGGCTTTTAGTCAGGGATTATTAAAGGCTGTGGAAAGTCAATATTATTAAAGGCAACTTTGTAGGAGTTTCCAGGTTTCAAGATACTCTGAATTGGGTTTGTTAAAGCAAATAATATCCGGTCAGGCTCAGTGCCGGAACAACGGTTGAGACAGGCTCCATCTGCGCTGACAAACTCATGTCTTCCGGTTTTCAAATTCGTAAATGATAATATTGTCACTTTTGGACTTGTATAGAGATTTTCGACAGGTAAGCTCAATTCTACCCAATCTCCGTTTCTGGTAAAATGAATTGGCACGTCTGCCTGTTGAGCGCCGAGCGGACCGCCGGGAACAACCATCACCTTGTAAATGGCAGAAACACCCTGATTCTCTAAACGTAAGGTTATCTGTTTAGGATCACTGGAACATCCACATAAAGATGTCAGATCCATGGTTTTCTCAGGCATTATTCCATCCACAATCGATGCCCCTTCGCTTAGCTCAACGACTGGTCGTAATCCACCTTTCAAAACAGCAGGCAAATTGACTGTGATTCGTGAGTTAGCTGCATCAAGGCTAACATTTTCAGCACTGATACCTACAAAAGATACGGATTTTATAAAAGGTTTGTCAGGTGTTTCATCCGGATTCTTACAGGAGAAAATGAAGACGAAAAATAAAACAATTGTAAAGGAGAATAAAGGTTTCATAATAAGTTGAGTAAAGATATTATTAAAGCATAGTATCTGTTCCAATTACATTAAAAGGTATATAAACTATTCAAATACTTATATTCCTGTAATACAATTTAGAAGCTACAGGAACAGGCTGATGGAGTGAAATAGAAACACATTACCCGAATGCTCGTTTATTATTATCCGGAATAAAGTTATTGGTAGATTTCAGATAACCCACAAAAATCCGGACTGCAATTTGGGTATATATAAACCTGCTTACAGATTTCATCAGCAACATAAAAATTCAATACCCATGAGCAACATTCAATTATTTGAAGAGAAGAAAGTAAGGTCACATTGGGACGAGGAAGAACAACAATGGTATTTCGCCATAGTCGATGTAGTCGCAGTGTTGACAGATAGTCCTAATCCACAAGTGTACTGGCGAGTTACAAAAAAACGATTAAAGGATGAAGGAAACGAAACCGTTACAAATTGTAACACTTTGAAAATGGAAGCTGCTGATGGCAAAATGTGAATTACAGATGTGGCTGATACAGAACAACTTTTGCGCATAATCCAATCAATCCCCTCTCCCAATGCGGAGCCTTTCAAACAATGGCTTGCCAAGGTGGGTTATGAACGCATACAGGAAATTGCTGATCCTGGTCAAAGTCTGGATCGGGCGAGAGAAAACTGACAAAATTTAGGACGTAGCGAGAAATGGATACAACAGCGAATGACCGGTCAGGAGACTCGCAGTAAACTAACCGATTATTGGAAAGAAAATGGTATTGAGAAGAAAGATGAGTTTGCACTACTCACCAACATCATTCATCAGGAATGGACGGGATTGAGTGTCAAAAACCACAAAGATTTAAAAGGCTTAAAAACTCAAAACCTAAGAGACCATATGTCGGAAGCGGAGTTAATTTTTACCGCACTGACCGAATTATCTACCCGACAAATTGCCGAAACAGACAAAGCAACGGGACTTTCTGAAAATGCAAAGGCAAGTAAAAAAGGAGGTGCTGTTGCCAAAAATGCCAGAAAAGAACTTGAATCACAAACAGGAAAAAATGTTGTTACCGGTGAGAATTTCCTGAATAGTGATACAAAAAGCAGGGACATTGAATAACTATTGCTCTGAAACCTCTTCCTCCACAAACACAATTCCCTCATATACCTTTGAAACAGGCATTGTAAAATTCATCAAATCGAAGCTAATGACAGATTCGGGATTATCAAATGCCTGGTATGTCCAGATACCTTCCTGATCTGTCCGGGTGTAAAGTTCGATGTAGCAATCGTTTTGAGAAACGAGCATATAGTAATTGAGAGATGGTATTTCTTTATATCTTCTCAATTTAAAATCACGGTCATACGTGGCTGTCGATTTGGATAAGACTTCTACCAGTATGCTTGGATGCTTTACAATATAAGTTCCGGATATATCCTCAGGATTGCATGTGACAGTTACATCAGGGTAGGGATAATAAAAGTTCTTGATTACTTCTACCTTAACATTCTCTGCGAAGATTCTACAACCTTGAGGTCGAAAAACGTCTTTCAGAAAGCTGCGAACATTGTCGACTATATCGTTATGATTCATGGTTGTACCTGCCATGGCAAAGATTTCTCCATCGTAATACTCGTGACGGATTTCACTTTGCTCCTCCATTTTGAGATAGTCAGCAACACTGTATTTCCGCTCGGCTACTTCTGCATGTCCCATATCTGATCGTAACGATTTTAACGACAAATTACATGAAAATCAGTGCAATTACAACTTCTCTCAGATTGAGACAGAGAGAAAAATACATATCCTATGTTACTCTCTACCCCACAAAAGCGACGAATCACCATAACTCAAAAAGCGGTAATCATTGTCAAGAGCTTCGTTATATATCTTCGTCCAATCGTCACCCACCAATGCTGCAACGAGTAAGATCAGCGTAGACCCAGGCTGATGGAAGTTTGTCACTATACCTTTGCAGATACGAAATTTGTAACCCGGGAAAATGAAGATTTCTGTTTCTCCGATAAGTTGGGTTATTTCCCGTTCTTCCATGAAGTTGACAATAGAAGCAAGTGCTTCCCCTGCAGTTGGCAACTCATTTTCGTCAAAAGGGTATGGATACAGCTTTTCAATCTGAAATTCAGTCGTTTCATTTCGGAACAGCTTTACGCCGTACCAATACAAACTTTCAAGCGACCTCATCGAAGTGGTACCTACCGGAACGACCGAACCAATTCCAGCCAGCAGCTCATCAATTAATTCTCTGGAAAAAACTATCTGTTCGGAATGCATCCGATGCTCTGTAACCGTGCTTGCTTTGATAGGCTGAAACGTACCCGCACCTACATGTAATGTCAGAAATGAGCGTTTAACGCCTTTTGAAGATAGTTTATCGAAAACATCGTCTGTAAAATGAAGTCCCGCAGTAGGTGCCGCTACTGCGCCGTCGCGATCTGCATACACAGTCTGGTAAGTTTGTTTGTCCAATTCTTCGGTTTCCCGATTCAGATAGGGCGGCAGTGGTATTTCTCCAAGTGCTTTCACAATCTCCAGAAAGGTAATATCGCGATTCCAGGTTAGGCGAACATGGTTTCTTTCACAATCCGCATACGCTACTTCCAGTTTCACCGACTCACCATTTACGGAGATGATCGTACCAAGTACGTCCGCTTTTTTCCAGCGCTTTTTATTGCCAATCATACACTCCCATACACAGGTTTGCGT
>DASYHR010001113.1:0-3750 GCA_035998385.1 Dyadobacter sp.
CGGGGGAGCCAACGGCATACCGGCATCGGAAGTGGCAGATGATTTTTTTGAAGCTCTGGCGTTAGACCAGTTTGAAGTACCTGTGGGAGATACCAAAAAGATCCACGCCCTGGTAGATCCAATTACCGAGCAAGCTCCTCATTAATCATTTCAATAACAATCGATATGGAAATAGCGGGCAAAACAATCCTGATAACCGGTGGAGGGTCAGGTATAGGTCTGGAAGCTGCCAGGCAGTTTCTGGACCTTGGTGCCAGGGTAATTATTACGGGACGAAACCAGCAGAAGCTTTATGCGGCTAAAAAATTATATCCAAAACTGACATCGATCAAAAGCGATGCAGGCAGTGCGGCAGATGCCGAAATGCTTTTTGAGCAAGTTAAAGAGCTGGGCGGAATTGATATACTTTATAATAACGCAGCTGTACTTGTGCCACCGTCCAATCTGGGTATTCCAAATGACAAACATGCCCAGGGCGCAGCGTATGAAATGGAAGTCAATTATGTGGGTGTGATCAGGCTGAATAATCTTTTTTTGGGAATGCTGCAATCAAGAAAAGAAGCTGCGATTATCAATACCACTTCGATCCTGAGCCAGGCCCCTTCGCTGATTGAAGCTACTTATTCATCGTCTAAGACCGCACTTGCATTCTACACAGTATCACTTCGTGAACACTTGAAGATCATTGGAAGCAACGTGAAAGTCTTTGAGCTGATTCCACCGCTCGTCGCCACCGAGATGACCGCAGATAGAAGCGATAAAAAAATATCTGTGGAAGACATGGTGAAAGGTCTAATCCACGGTTTACAAAAAGAACACCAAACAATCCGCGTAGGCGATGCGAAGGTCTTTAATCTAGTTAACAGGTTTTTTCCAAAGACTGCCTTTGGCATTATTAATCCAAAGAAAAGCCATGAGCTTTTGAGGAATTGATTTTAGATATTAAACCGATTTCCTGACCAAAATTTCTGCTGGATTTTGTCGAATTTTAATGACTTCATTGTAAAAGGGGCAGGGACTCAGCGCGTCAGGTTTATTGCTGGAAAATATATTTATTGACCGTAACATTTAATAAAATGGCAATTCAAAACAGTAACTACGTGGCGACCCCAACTCAGTTTATCACAGCAGCGAATGGCGTGAAGTTCGCCTACCGGAGAATGGGCGAAAAGAAAGCAGTTCCGATCATCTGGTTCAATCACCTGACTTCAAATTTAGATAATGCAGACCCCAGAATCATGGATGCACTGGCCGCCGAACATGAAATTATTTCGTTTGATTATCGTGGGGTTGGGGCAAGTTCCGGCGTTGATGCAAAATCTATACAAGAAATGGCGGTGGATAGCCTGGCCTTTATTAATGCCTTAGGGTATGAAAAGGTGGATATACTGGCATTTTCCATGGGCGGTTTTATCATTCAGGAAGTGATGGAATTAAAACCGGATCTGATACGAAAGCTTATCCTGGCGGGTACCGGGCCGAGAGGCGGCGAAGGTATCAGTAACGTGGTGGGGCTTACCTACCGGGATATCTTCAAAGGTTTTCTCACTTTCAGGGATCCGAAATTTTACCTGTTTTTCACCCGTACGGAAAATGGGAAAAATGCTGCCCGCCAATTCCTGAAACGCTTGCAGGAGAGAAGTGTCAACCGGGACGCGCCTGTAAAAATAAGGTCGTTGAGGGCGCAATTAAATGCCATAGCAAAGTGGGGGCTAGAAACACCTGCTGATCTTTCTAAATTCAAAATGCCTGTTTTGGTCATCAATGGAGACAATGACCGTATGGTACCGACTCCCAATTCTTATGATCTGGCAAAACGGTTGCCCAATGCACAGCTGCATATTTATAAAGAGTCTGCGCACGGAGCCATATTTCAATTCCATGAGGATTTTATAAAAAGAGCGCTTGCGTTTTTTGCTGCTTAAAATTCTCATTAACAATACAGAAAAAACATGCAATGAAAAAAAACATAGCCATTTTAATATTGTCCCTTTTGACAAGCGAAGTCATTTTTGCTCAAAAGGTGTCAACAGAAGTTAAATCAACAAAGTATCTTTCTTCGAGTATCCTTTTGTGGGTCCGGACCGACAAGCCGCGACAGGAAAGCATGGACCGTTGGAAAGGGCCGCACTCCAAAATCATTTCGGCCACAAAGGGGATGCAGGAGTATCGTCAGATCCATTTGAAAGAGAATAATCCGGGACTATGGCCGGCTGTTAGCGGTGTGGAAACCCATATCCCTTCGGACAGAAAAATTGATGGTATAGCTGATGTTACCCTTACAAACTTCTTTTCGATTTTCAGAGGTAAAAAGCAGACCCGGCTTGCTTACAAGGATGAAGTGAATATATTTAAACGTACTATTCTTTATGCGGCGCTACCCAAATCTTCCCGCTGGTATGAGGTGGCTGCGCCAACTGAGAAAATCCATGCCAGAAGTGTGGTCTTTTTCAGAATTAAGGAGGGAGTAGCGGAAGATGATTTTGCCAGGTTTATTAAGGACGAGCTAACACCATCGCTTGCGAACACCGGAATTCTAAAGGAATTAAGAAGCAAAGTATACATGCCCTGGAAGGAAAAACAGTGGAACACACCAAACGTCGCCCATGACAACCCTAAGCAGGAACAGTTTCAGGCTTCTCTGATGCTGGGTTTCACGGACAAAAATACCATGGATAAATTTTTCGAGGGGGAAGCAGTTAAAAAACTATCTGATAGGTTGTCTGTTTTTTGCTCTGCTGTCCATGCCTATGAAATCGAGTATACATTAACCTACGTAAGTGGTGGCAAAGAACTTTCAAAATATCAGCAATAGCCAAAACATGAAAGCATTCCTAATTAAAAAATACGATAAAAAAGCAAAGCTGGTTCTGGCAGAAGTGGCAACGCCTGTCATTAACGATGATGAAGTTCTGGTCGAGATTCATGCCAGCGGCTTGAATCTACTGGACTCTAAAATCAAATCCGGCGAGTTCAAATTGCTCATGCCATACAAGTTCCCTTTGGTATTGGGGCATGACGCAGCCAGGGTCATTACCCAGGTGGGTAAGCATGTGAAACAATTTAAAGTGGGCGATCAGGTTTATGCACGTCCTGCTGATTTTCACATAGGAACATTTGCGCAGTATATTGCCATCAATAAAGGTGATGTAGCCTTAAAACCAAACAACGTTTCAATGCAGGAAGCGGCCTCTGTTCCACTGGTGGCATTGACCGCCTGGCAGGCATTGGTTGAAATTGGTAACGTGCAAAAAGGGCAGAAAGTGTTTATCCAGGCTGGTTCCGGTGGCGTGGGCACGATCGCAATTCAGCTGGCAAAATATCTGGGCGCAACGGTAGCCACCACCGCAAGTGAAAAAAGTTTTGACATGCTCAGGGATCTGGGCGCAGATGTGCTGATCGATTACAAAACACAGGATTTTGAAAACGTTTTAAAAGACTATGACCTGGTACTGAACAGTCAGGATACACAGACATTGAAAAAATCTTTGAATGTCCTCAAACCTGGTGGTAAGCTCATTTCCATATCCGGGCCGCCAACGCCAGAATTCGCAAAATCGATTGGTGCTGCTTGGTATATAAGAATGATCCTATCGCTGATCAGTTCCGGTGTGCGAAGAAAAGCTCAGAAACTTGGTGTACAGTATTCTTTCCTTTTTATGAGGGCAGACGGAAGGCAACTCAGTGAGATTACAAAACTGATTGAATCAGGCGTGATAAAGCCTATTGTGGATAAGATATTTCCATTTG
>DASYHR010001117.1:0-9854 GCA_035998385.1 Dyadobacter sp.
AAGGAAATCGCATTCATCTTCACCTATGCAAGAAACTTCATTTATCTTGGAAGAGGGTTGAACTTCCCGGTGGCTTTGGAAGGTGCATTGAAGCTGAAAGAAATTTCCTACATCCATGCGGAAGGTTACCCCGCTGCAGAAATGAAACATGGTCCGATTGCATTGATTGATGAAGATATGCCGGTCGTATTCCTTGCAACGAAAGATGGATCCTACGAAAAAATAGTTTCCAACATTCAGGAAGTGAAAGCCAGAAAAGGAAGAGTAATTGCAATCGTGACGGAGGGAGATACTTTAATCCCGACCATGGTTGATTTTGTGATCGAAGTACCTGATACGCATGAAGTACTTACACCTTTACTTTCTGTGATTCCATTGCAGCTGTTGTCTTATTACATCGCAGTAATGCGCGGCAGAAATGTTGATCAACCAAGAAATCTTGCGAAATCCGTTACGGTTGAGTAGGGTAACCTGATTATAAAATATCTGCGGAGTGGCCTTTGGTCGCTCCGTTTTTTTATACATTGAATTTGAGAAATAAAATTTGATGGCTTTCGTTAGCTTTGCACATTGAACAGGCCTGTTAATTACTATGTTGAAAAAGTGCTCTCTGTCTAAATCGTTGTTACTCGTTCTGATTGCTACAATAATTCAATCCTGTGGTACCAAAGAAAATAACTACGTTCCGAAGCCAAAAGGATTTAACCGTATCACGTTTCCGCCGCACAGCTACAGACAATTAAAGGAAAATCATCCGTATACATTTGCCTATTCTCAATGGGCGCAGGTGTTGCCGGATACTTTTGCAACAGCTGGTAAAGATTGGGTTTTTGTTCATTACCCAAAATTTGGTGCCAATATTCAGCTCACTTACAAGCCAATTGGTGGAGACCAAAAGAAGTTACAGGAATATATCAATGATGCCTATAAGCTGGCAGGTAAACACCAGATCAGGGCATCTTCCATTCAGGAGAGCCGGCTGACAACCCGGAATGGTTACAATGTTATGCTTTTTAAAATAGAAGGAGATATTCCCAGTCCATATCAGTTCTATACGACAGACAGCAGCAAACATTTTTTACGCGGGGCTATCTACTTTCCTGTTGCCACCAAAAATGATTCACTTGCTCCGGTCATCGATTACATGCGAAAGGATATGGTACATCTGCTGAATACGCTTAAATGGCGCTAAAATAGCAAGGCTGTTGCCATCCATTTCGTAAGACCGTATCTTTGATCATTACTCATCAATTTTTCATTTGACCATGGCGAGAAAGCAACCCAGGAATCAATTGCGATTGGATTATAGCGTTCGCGGAAACCGGATCGTATTGCCTCTTGGACAAATAGAAAGTCAGCGTGCTGCAGAATCGCTATTTGAAAGTCTGGTTAATGGGGAGTGGGTGATAGAGCCGGCCGGTGAAATTGCTGATATTTCTTACGCACAGGATATTGTTGAGCAAATCGGTCACAGGCTTCCTTATCCTGAAGGTATAAAGATTGCTCAACTACACTTCGTAGATGACAACTTTAAAGGTTTTTCAGCCATTTACAACCAAAAGGGCTGGGTATTCGTGAATGCTAAAGCAGATCTCAACGAGCGGAACTACCAGATACACCTTCTCACAGTCACGTTGGGATTAAGTAGTGCCTATCCTGCACGTACTTCTCTTGCCAGTCGTTCAGAAAGATTGGTTTTTGAAGCCCTGCTACCTTACAAAGATGTGGAGAGCTTTTTCAGAAATAACATCTCTACGATCCCCGGTTTTCTTGCCTTCGATATTTCAAACTTTTTCAAAGTACCATTCCAAATTGTATTGAAAAGGGCTTTGCAATTGCAGATTATAAGCGACGATCAATACCGCAACTTTATGACTGTTGAAGTAAAGGCGCTTTCCAAACCACGGGAACTGTTTGTATCGAAAGATAGCAATATGGATGATCTGGAGGCACAGTTGTTCAGCGATGACAATATGGATTGACACTGTATTATTTATTATCCATATTACTCAGATCGGGCAACGGGCTTACGGCAGTCCATCCACCATCCACAACGATACTTTGTCCTGTAATGTGTCCTGAATGCGGGGACAACAGAAAAAGTGCTGCGTTAGCAATGTCCTCACAAATCGCCGGCCTGCCCATAGGTGTAATCGCCGACCAGATTTTGGGATAAGTCGGATCTTCTGCCAATGTTCTCTCTGTCAAAGTCGCACCTGGTGCTACTGTATTGATTGTAATGCCATACGGCGAAAGTTCGATCACCAGGTTTTTTGCAAGCATTTCGAGTCCGGCCTTCGTCATCGCATACGCAGCCAGAAACTGATGCGCCTGATGACCTACAACGGACGACATCAAGAGAATTCGTCCTCCGGATTTTTGTGCGCGCATTTGCCTTGCTGCAGCCTGTGTAAGCATAAAAGACCCTGCAAGATTCAGGTCCAGCACTTTTTTTAGGTTATCGATCGGATATTCAAAAAAATCACCAAATAACGTAATGCCGGCATTCGCCACTGTTATAGTCAGCTTTCCAAAACAGCGGATCGCTTCTTCCACGAGGCTTTCTATCAACTCAAGTGAGGAGGCATCTCCTGCAAAGGCTATACAATCTCCTCCGGCTTCCCGTATTTGTCTGGCAGCATCGGAAGCAAGTGCCTCGTCAGCATCATTGAGAACGACATCCGCACCCTGCAAAGCCAATTGTCGGGCGATTTCAAAACCAATTCCCTGTCCTGCTCCCGTGACTATCGCTACGTGATTGTTAAACAACTGACCGCTCATTGTAGGTATTTGTTAATGATGAATTGATACACAATCTCTCTAACGTTTCTGAAACAGAGATTGTGTAGCTGCTATATACTAATGCGAGTCTCGTAACACCTGATCACCGGATCCCCCTTTCAGAAAATCAAGATCCGCACCTTCGTGCGCCTGCATCACATGTTTGATATGAAGATTGACATACCCTCTGTTGTATCCCAATTCAAGCGGTTTCCAAAGGCTGCGTCTTTGATCCAGCTCTTCGTCAGATACTTCAAGATTTATCCTTCTGTTGGCTACATCCAGTTCAATCATGTCGCCATCCTGAACCAAAGCCAATACACCGCCAACTGCCGCTTCCGGTGAAACGTGCAAAACAACTGTTCCAAAACCGGTGCCGCTCATACGCCCGTCAGATATCCGAACCATATCAATCACACCTTTTGCCAACAACTTTTTTGGCAAGGACATGTTTCCCACTTCCGGCATACCCGGGTAACCTTTCGGACCTACGTTTTTCAGTACCAAAATGCTATTTTCATCTACATTCAGCTCCGGATCGTCAAGTCTGGCTTTGTAATCGTCTATATCTTCAAACACGACTGCAGGCCCGCGGTGTTGCATCAGCTCTGGTCTTAAAGAAGCGGAAGGTTTGATAACTGCCCCGTTTACACACAAATTGCCACGAACCACAGCCAAACCTGTCAGATTTTTTACCGGCTCCTCTAACGTGCCGATCACGTTCGGGTCGAAGCACTCGGCAGTTGCAGAATTCTCTGCCATCGTTTTACCATTTGCTGTAATCACATCAGGATGTAAAAGGCCTATCATCTCTTTCATAACAACGGGTAACCCGCCGGCATAGTAGAAATCTTCCATGAAATAGCCGCCTGAAGGTTGCAAGTTCAGAAGCAAAGGTATTTTTTCGCATAGCTGGTTGAAATCGTCGAGCGACAAATCAACTCCTATACGTCCGGCTATAGCCAGCAGGTGAATCACAAAATTGGTTGATCCGCCTATTGCTGCATTCAGCATGATGGCGTTTTCGAAAGCTTCCCGGGTGAGAATTTGAGATAATCTCAAATCTTCTTTCACCATGTCAACAATTCTGCGGCCAGACATATGCGCAATCCTCTTACGACGGGAATCAGCAGCTGGTATAGCGGCATTTTCCGGCAAGGTAAGCCCGAGCGACTCTACCATACAGGCCATCGTAGAAGCCGTACCCATTACGGCACAGTGGCCGTCGCTTCTGCACATGCACGCCTCAGTGGTGGTGAGTTCCTCCTGCGACATCTCACCATTACGGTACATCTCACTAAACCTCCATATGTCACTCGTACCAATTGTCTTTCCTCGGTAACGTCCGGTAAGCATGGGTCCGCCGGAAACAACAATTGTTGGAATATCAACGCTGGCCGCACCCATTACAAGAGATGGCGTCGTTTTATCACAACCGCAAAGAAGCACTACACCGTCAATAGGGTTGGCGCGAATCGACTCTTCTACGTCCATACTTGCCAGATTTCGATAAAGCATGGCAGTTGGCTTCATAAGCGTTTCACCCAGGGACATCACCGGAAATTCCAGTGGGAAACCACCCGCTTCCCATACACCCCGCTTCACCGATTCTGCCAGCTCACGAAAGTGTCCGTTACAGGGCGTTAGCTCGGAGAAAGTGTTACAGATGCCTATCACAGGGCGTCCGTCGAACTCGTCGGCAGGGTAACCCTGATTCTTCATCCAGGCTCTGTATATAAAACCATCTTTGCCCGATTTACCAAACCAGTCAGTACTGCGCAGTTTATTTTCTTTCATTTTATCGCCATATTTTATTATTAATCATTAAAGGCATATACCAGTAAAATATAATTTACCGGAGCCTTTAAAATAAAATATGTATATTCGTTTGGTACCCGTATGAAATGATTTATGATTGAAAATAGAACTTGTAAGCTCCTGATTTTCTTGTTTTTTGTTTCATTTTCACACTTTTCGTGGGGACAATTTCAGTCAGATTCTTTTCTTGAAAAATTGCTCAGAAAGCAGCCGGAGAGATTTTCTCTTCTGTTGGACAATCCGGACAAATATCAGATTCAGATTCTTTATACCCGAATCGACAGAAATAAAAACAATGAACCGCGTTTTCAATCTTACGGATTCCACGTTGATACATCAAAATATTTTTATCCTGCAAGTACTGTAAAGCTGGCTGCCGCGGTGGTGGCGCTGGAGAAACTCAAAAAATTAGGGATCGACAAACATGCACACATGTTTACAGGCACAGCAAGGGCAAGTCAAACGGCGGTGCTGACGGATACTACCGCAGAGGACAAACTACCATCAGTTGCACATTACATCAGGAAGATTTTATTGGCCAGTGACAATGACGCGTTCAACAGGTTATACGAATTTATAGGGCAGGAGGAACTGAATGAGACACTACATCGTAAAGGATTTCTGAACGTTCGCATTTCTCACCGTTTGCAGACGAATTTGAGTTCCGAAGAAAACAGATATACCAATCCGGTCCGGTTTGAATGGGAGGGAAAGACAGTTTATGAACAACCCGAAGTGTATTCTTCCAAAACCTATTTTGCCAATGCTCCGATTCTGGTAGGTACGGGTTATATCAAAGACGGTAAACAGATTGACAAACCATTAGATTTTGCAGAGAAAAACTTCTTTGCTTTGGAGGAGCAGCACAAACTTTTAAAAGCTATTTTCTTTCCGGATCAGGTGCCGTTGCAGCAGCGGTTTGATATATCAGAAGATGATTATACCTTTCTCTACAGGTATATGTCGCAGTTTCCGGTTGAAACCAGCTTTCCCGAAAACTACACCGACGACTATTACGATGGTTACACAAAATACCTGATGTTCGGAGCGACCCAGACAAGGCTGCCAAGGCATATCAGATTGTTCAACAAATCGGGTGAGGCATATGGTTATGTATTAGACAACGCCTATATCGCAGATTTTGAAAAGGGCATTGAGTTTATGCTTACCGCCGTGATTTACGCCAACGAAGACGGTATTCTCAATGATGATAAATATGATTATGAAACGGTAGGATTGCCGTTCATGGCCAATCTGGGCAAGGCTGTTTTTAATTATGAATTAAACCGGAAGCGTACGATCCGACCTGATCTTGGGAGATTTGAAGTGGAATACGATAAATAACAGGAATCAGGAAGAGCGGTATTTGAACCGAGGTGCAATCTGGCAGATATAGAGATTGATCAGGTGGCCGGCAATCAATAAGCCGGAACCAACGTAACCTAAGACTGTAAATACGGGATGTGCATTTTCGAAAAGTAATGCTATAGCGAAAACAACAAGTGCTCCCCAAAGCAAAATTCGTAAAGCGAGAGATTTATGTTCTTTCGTAGCGAAATAAACCGCTGCCCCGTTGATGATTATAAAGAAATAATCCAGGGACAATAGCCCTGTATGGGCATGGTGGTCGTGAGCCATGGTAGTGGTACCAAAAGCCAATGCAGGAACCAGGAGGCAATGTATGATGCAAAGCACTGACCCCAATATCCCTATATAATCCGCTTTCCCGTGTGAGTGTGTTACCTTCATACTAAATACAATGATGTTGCAAAAATAACAACGTTTTGATTTACTTGCAACAGGGTTGCAGTATTTTGTTTGATTATTTTTATAGAATATGGTGGAATAGCATTAAGACTGGATTTTTACCAGATAAGAACTTAACTTTGACTGCAAGGGTTTTATAGTTGTCACGACCTTTACACGCCGACCAAATAGTCAGAAATAATGGATAGATTGAGAGAAACACTGAAAGTGCACCATCTGCGTACCACTACATGCCGTGAGGATGTACTCTCAACTTTTATAAATAAAAAAAATGCCCTGTCGCATGGAGATCTTGAAGGAGCACTTGGAGAGAACTACGATAGAGTAACGATATACCGGACGCTGAAAACTTTTTTAGAGAAGGGAATTATTCACAAAGTACTGGACGACGAAGGATTACGTTACGCGCTTTGTTCGCACAGTTGTTCCGAAGAAAAACACCAGCACGATCACATTCACTTCAAATGTAATGTCTGCGGGAAGACAAATTGCCTGGAGAATCAGCTTATTCCGGAAGTGATGTTGCCGCAAGGATATAAGCCTGAAAACTTTAATTTGTTGATACAGGGAACTTGTCCCGGTTGCAATAATTAAAAACAACCCGGATTTGCCATCGCAGATCCGGGTTGTTTTTTACTGTACGCTCAAAGGAAAATTGACGTTAACATCGTCACTTCCGGGAGTAGCAGTTCCGTTTTTGGTTCCTACCTGATGTCTCAGTTGCACTTTCAACGTGCCCGTTCCGGCAGCTCCTGTAACAGCCTGTCCCTTGATCCCGATTGGCAGGTTATTCGCATCCTTATCGGTTGCAGTGTAAGCAAGAAGTGCTGCAGGTGAAGTGGTGTATACGAAAAGATGCTCTTCAGCTTTTTCCTGAACTTCTTCCGTAACGTCCACAGCCGGCGTTTTGCTTTCATCCAGAATCTGTGTTTCTACCGCATAAGTTTTCCCAGATTTCAAAGTAATATTTTCAACTACCGGAGGGTTCCCACCTTCGCCGTCAGGATCACTGGATTTAAAGGTTGTAACATTGGTTGTGCCTTGTTCTGTGAATTTTAGTATCACAGTTGTGATAAGCTCATTTTCGTCATCCGGAGCTACATCTTCACCAGAATCTTTACATTGAGTAAAAAGTGCTGTCATTCCGAGCAGCATTACCCAGGTTAGTTTGCGACTTATTTTCATAGGTAACAGTTATTATGAATAAAAAAATTTTAAATACTAAACACCAAATTTCCATCTCAGACGAAGCGAAACTTGTCGCCCCATGTCATCTGAATAATACCTGAAACGGTTGAGATAATCCCGATAGGCTACATTGAACAGATTATTAACTGCCAGACTGACCTCAAATTCATTCTTTTCAGATACAGGAATCGTAGTTCCCGCCTGAATATTCCATAGCGAATAGGCTTTTGGAGGCGGAGCAAAGTCGCTGTTTTCCGGTACGCGTTTCTGCTCTGCGACAAACAGGTTTCCGGCAGAGACATACATATTCTGAAGTTTTGTTCCGGCAGGTATCATGTATTTGAGTTGATTTTCCAATCTGTTGGGTGGAATCATAACCAGATAATCCTTATTGCCAGTGTCATACACGTTCAGATAACTCAGTTTACCCGTCCAGATTACTTTACGTAAGATTTCCCAGTCTACTGACAGATCAATTCCTCTGAACACCGCGTTGGTTTGGGTGTATTTGAAATAAGGAAATGCGCCACGTATTGTCAAAATCGGTTCGGCTTGAGGCTGCAGATAAATGTAGTCGGCTATATAGTTGTAATATCCCCCGAGCTCAATAGTCAGGCGGGATGAACTGTATTTAAAACTTGCAATTGTATTTAATGCCTTTTCCTGGTTCAATGTAGAATCACCTTTCTCATAAGCTGCGGCACCGTGGTGAACGCCATCACTGAAAAGTTCACTTACGTTCGGAGCGCGCCATGCCGTTCCGACATTTAACGTCATGGAAATATTTTGGGTTAAATTTTTAGCAGCGCCGATTGTCCCGGAAAAATTGGAAAACGTGAAATCTGTTGACACTTTTTCTCTGCGTACAATACGGTGCGTTGCCAAAGTACGGTAGTCAAAACGTGCTCCTGCCTCCAGTTCCCATCCGTGTGTAACCAGCCTTTCAATCCAAAACAATCCGATATTGAATTGATTGAAATTTGGAATCAATGGTCGTCCGTTCATCAGGTTATACTGATAAAGTGAGCTCAAACCAATTTGTCCGCTTAGCTTTTTGGCAATCGGCTTGTGATCCCAGACTATATCGTTGGTCAGGGTATTAAGTTTGAAACTGAGCTCCGGACGATTCAGAGCAGCTATGGAGTCATTTCGGGGTCTGTGCAAATCAAATTCATTCCGGTCGTTGAGTTGCTGTGCAATAGTCCACTGTAGCTTATTGCCGTCCCTAAAATGGTAATGAGTTTCAGCTTTGATCAGATTATGCAGCACATTCTGATTAGGTCGGTTAATTGCATAACTAAATCCCGATTTGATCAACGGCTCACCGTTTTTGATCACATTTAATAAGTCAGTAAGGCTGCCGATATGTGCACCGGAGAATATCCCTATTTTTGTGTCAAACCGGCAGTAAAACAAGTCAATACCAAAACCTTTGTTCCGATAACCCGCAGCAACGGAAAAGTTATTTTCACTGGAACCGGTATTGTCGAGGAAGTAGTTTGGCGTTCTGATGTTGCCGCCTCTTTTTAAAGTTCCCTGAGCTCTCCAGCCGAAACCTTTCAGCCTACCAATACCTCCTTGTAGCGTTGAAGAAATTACTCCCTGCCTGCCATTCAGAAATCCAGCCATATTTACTTCACCCGACAAAGGCTTGTTGATCGGCAATTCCTCAGGTTCAACCAGGATTACTCCACCGATGGCATCGGAACCATACCGAACGCCAGCCGCACCTTTGACAACAGAAAGTCGCGTAGCTACGAAAGGGTCAATCTCAGGTGCATGTTCGGATCCCCATTGCTGTCCTTCCTGTCGTATACCATTGTTCATGATGAGCACCCGATTGCTATGCATACCATGTATCACAGGCTTGGAAATGGAAGCACCTGTTTGGAGAGAAGATACTCCCGTCAATCCTTTCAGACTTTCCGCAAGATTATCTCCCCGTGTTTTGAACAATTCCGTACCCGATAGAGAGTTTAGAGGCTGAGAAGCGGGAGCATCCGTTCTGCGCGCAGTGATTTCAACATCCTTAAGGTGAATCTCGCTTTCTTCAAGTGTAAAGTTTTCTTCATGACCTTCCGTAAGATCAATTTTTTCACGAAAAGGATTGTAGCCAATGATACGACACTCTATATTATAGCTACCCGGACAAATATGATCAAGCACATAGCCTCCCTGGTCATCTGTAAAAACCGCTTTATTTTGTCCTACCAAAAGAACTGTTGCACCTACAACCGGCAGCCCTGTATGCTGATCGCGTACGACTCCCTTTACAAAACAAGCACAGGGCGTTGTTTGGG
>DASYHR010001129.1:0-5809 GCA_035998385.1 Dyadobacter sp.
ACAGTGCGTTGGATATTCAGTTGCATGATACCTATTTCGTAGTAGCTCACTTTCACCTTGTAATGGGTGCTGCATCGGCCTTCGGTTTGTTCGCAGGGGTTTACCACTGGTTCCCTAAGATGTTTGGTCGTATGATGAATCCGACACTTGGTCAGATTCACTTCTGGTTTACATTCGTGGGTATATACCTCGTATTTATCCCAATGCACTATGTAGGTATTGCTGGTTTCCCACGCAGATACTACCAGTTCACAAGCTACGACTTTACGCACAAGTTTATGGACATGAACATGTTCATATCTATCGCAGCAATATTCTCATTCCTTGCGCAGTTTATTTTCCTTTGGAACTTCTTCTATAGTATCTTCAAAGGCAAGCGAGCTCCTCTTAATCCATGGAGGTCAAACACATTGGAATGGACTACGCCTGTTGAGCCTGTACATGGAAACTGGGTTGGTGAGATTCCAGCTGTATACCGTTGGTCTTACGATTACAGTAAGCCTGGTGCGAAGGAAGATTTCATTCCACAGAACATACCTTATTCTCAGACGTTGGAATCTAATTTCCCTCATGAGAATGAGCTGATCGCGACAGAGAAATTAATCGAGGCGCAGAATTTTAATGATCAGTTCAACGCACATTGATTTTAAAGCCAGCCGGAAATTTCGCCGGCTGGCTTTAAATACTGTTATTTCACTTTACCTGGTGATTATCGCCGGTGGTGTAGTGAGAAGTACAGGATCAGGAATGGGTTGTCCCGACTGGCCGAAGTGTTTTGGTCAATGGGTTCCTCCAACTGAACTTTCCCAGCTTCCCGAAAATTACAAAGAGATTTACGGAGCAAAACTGAAGGGTGAGGTGGAGTTTAATCCTGTTAAAACCTGGACAGAATATGTCAACCGGCTGGTAGGGGTTGTTACAGGAATCATGATTTTTCTGACTCTTCTGGCATCTGTTCCTTACCTGAAAACGGGTCAGAGTAAAATATTTTTTTACAGTCTGGCAGCTTTTATCCTGGTAGGCGTACAAGGTTGGCTCGGAGCGAAAGTTGTCGCTACAGAGTTGATGCCCGGAATGATTACAATACATATGTTGCTTGCAATAGTAATTGTATTCATCCTTTTGTATTTATTCACCTGGTCAACATTTTCACCGGGTTTGTTCAAATCTGACAAAAATGCGCCACTACTGAATAAGCTCGGCCTTTCTGTTCTCGGCCTTTCTTTTATGCAGATTCTGCTGGGAACTCAGGTAAGAGAACACATGGATGAAGTAATTCATGCATTGGGTTACGGAGCCAGAGCTGAATGGATTGAGCACCTGGGAACAACCTTTTATGTTCATCGTTCCTTTTCAATATTGGTAGTTTTAGCAAATTTCTATTGGCTCTACCAAGTTGGAAAAAGTGGTGCAGATAGCAGGTTAATCAAGTTTGTCAAAGGATGCCAGGTCGTGTTGCTTCTGGAGTTGTTCTCAGGAATTGCAATGGCCTATTTTGGTGTTCCGCCGTTTGCTCAGCCAATGCATTTAACAATGGGTATTCTGTTAATCGGAATACAGTATGTCATCTGGCTGTTGATTAATGAGAAGAAGTATTTAGTGAATAAGAGTTTGGTGTAACAGGAATCGGAGTAAGAGAAGTGAGTAAAATAATGACATCATCAATATCAGAAGTAGCTTTCGGAGATCGGCTGAGAGTAGGATTTGAATTACTGAAATTCAGACTTGCGTCTTTGATCGCGTTCTCAGGAGCTATGGGTTACTGCTTAGGTGCAAAAGAGGTTGTTTGGACTAAGCTGGTACTTTTTGTAATTGCCTCTATCGGAATTACCGGAGCGGCTAACATAATCAATCAGATTCTTGAAATAGATACTGATAAAATGATGAAAAGAACAGCATCGAGGCCTCTGCCTAGTGGTAGAATATCGGTGAACCAGGCAATCACTTTGTGTATTGTTTTGGCAGTAGTGTCACTTTTTATATTTGTATCGGTATTTAATGTAATTACTGGTCTTATTTCATTGCTGTCGCTGGTGTTGTATGGATTTGTTTATACACCATTGAAAAAAGTAGGACCGATAGCGGTGTTTGTCGGTGCATTTCCCGGAGCTTTTCCTCCGATGATCGGATGGCTGGCAGCCACAAATCAATTTGGATTGGAACCAGGCATTTTGTTTGCCATCCAGTTTTTCTGGCAGTTTCCCCACTTTTGGGCCATTGCTTGGGTTTTGGATGAAGATTACAAGAGAGCGGGTTTCAAACTACTACCGGCTAAAGGTTTGAAGGATGCAGATTCAGCATTGCAAATGATGATTTATACGTTATTTCTTTTGCCTGTTGGCTGGCTGCCGTACGAGCTGGGAATGACAGGACTTAATTCGGCTTTCGTAGCTTCCATATTTGGAATTCTGTTTTTAGCACAGACTTTCCACCTGATGCGGAAGTGTACAGATAAAACGGCGCGCCAGTTAATGTTTGGTTCGTTCATCTATTTGCCGATTGTACAGATTGCTTTTTTGTTGGATAAGTTGTGATATAAGATTTAAGAGAGATGGAAAGTATTCAGCAGGTTAATATCGATAAGGAACCCAAGGCGCCATTGGCGATGGACCCTATCAAATTTATATTATGGTTGTTTTTGGTTAGCATTATCATGCTGTTTGCTTCTCAAACCAGTGCTTATCTGGTGAGAAGGGCGGAGGGTAACTGGCTGGAGTTTGAGATGCCTGTCATTTTTTGGTATAGTACTGCCGTTCTGATAGCTAGTAGTGTGGCTATGCATTGGGCGTATTTATCAGCAAAAAAAGATCTGTTCAAACAATTGAAGCTGGCAATTTCTATTACTTTTGTGCTGGGTGTGGCTTTCCTCTGGATGCAGTTTGAAGGTTGGAAGCAACTCGTGGCAATGAATGTTTATTTTGTAGGAAATCCTTCGGGCTCGTTTTTTTATGTATTCACAGGGTTGCACGGTTTTCACATCATCACGGGTTTAATCGTGCTGATCACTGCTCTGACAGCTGTGTTTCGTTTGAATGTTCATTCCAAAAATCTGAGAAGAATTCAGATCTGTACCACGTACTGGCACTTTTTGGATATCCTCTGGTTATATCTTTTTGTTTTTTTATTGACTTTTAATTGATAATTTTTCACCAATGGCTGCACATGTAACAACACCTGGCTCGGTAGAACCCAAAATGTGGATGGGAGGTATTGAGCCTATGAAAGCGAGTTACGGTAAACTAATGATGTGGTTTTTCCTCATTTCAGATACTTTCACTTTCTCTGCCTTATTGGTAGCGTACGGGTATCAAAGATTTAGTTTCCCTGCGTTTTCAGGTGATTTTGCTGATTTTACGTTTTCTAATTTATATTGGCCAATCCCTGAAAAGGTATATGAGGCAGTGCCGTTTTTACATGGAATGTCCCTGCCTTTGGTATTTGTAGGTATCATGACGTTCATACTTATTGCAAGTAGTGTAACAATGGTATTGGCAGTAGAAGCAGGACACCGTATGGATCGTGCCAGCGTTGAAAAATACATGCTTTGGACTATCCTTGGAGGTTTCACATTCTTAGGCTGCCAGGCTTGGGAATGGGGTCACTTTATCCATGGAACTGATGCAGGATCGGTATTTACAGTGTTTGAAAATGGGGTTGAAGTAACCAAGACCGTATTCGGTGCAAATCTTACAGAGAACCAATATGGTCCTCCTGCCTTTGCAGACTTCTTCTTCTTTATTACAGGTTTTCACGGAACGCACGTATTTAGTGGTGTAATTTTGAATATTCTTATTTTCTTCCGTTCGGCAACAGGTCTGTATGACAGACGCGGAAGTTATGAAATGGTTGAGAAGGTTGGTTTGTACTGGCACTTTGTAGACCTTGTTTGGGTATTCGTATTTACATTCTTTTACCTGGTTTAGTCCCACCGAAACCTCTTAATTTTAGATATCATGTCAGAAGTTCATCATATACACAATCAGGATCCTAATGCAGGTGCTGAGCAGCGCAAGGCAATCTGGAAAACGTTCTGGATTCTCTTGATCCTTACAGCCCTTGAATTCCTTATTGCATTTACAGTTCCCCACGGAGTATTAAAGATTTCGATCTTTATCGTAATGACAATTGTGAAAGCGTTTTATATCGTGGGTGAGTTTATGCACTTAAAACACGAATCGAAGTCTTTGATCTGGTCCATATTGGTACCTATCTTATTTGTAGCATGGCTGATTCTCGCTCTGTTGCTTGAAGGACAAGCGATCTACGATGCCATTTTTGGTTAAGAATTAATGATAAAGAAATACGTCAAGGCCGGTTTACTGATTGTCACATTAGTAATACCGGCTTTGGTTTTTGGCTTCCTGCGGTTCTTCACTACGAACCACTATAATATCCCTTACTTTCATCCTGTTAAAAATTCAGCGGGGTTGGTTGAAGTGAATAAAGGAGATACGGTTTTTTACGCCCTTCCGGAAATCGATACTTACAAATTCAACAACAAGCTGACTGTAATAAGCTATTTCGGTAGAAATTGTGTTGATAGTTGTGAAGTAATGCGCGATAACCTGGATCGTATTTACAGCCTCAGAGAAGGAATCAAAGATCTCAATCTCGTGTTGGTAAGTGATACGATTGTTGATCTGTCATCCAAGGGATGGAAGGATGGATTCAATGTAGCCAGACTGGCAGATCAGGATATGAGGGATGTGCTGAAGTGGGACTATCCTGTTATTGCTAAAACCGCTTCAGGCGATAGAAATAATAGATGGCTGTTGGTAGATAAAGACGGTCATATCCGAGGATACTACAACGGAGCCAGTCATGAAGAAACGGATCGTTTGATGGCTGAAATAAAGATTTTGGATTTAGGTGAAAAAAGAGGTTTAGTGAAATAGGTTATGGCGACTTTGATAGCTGATAAAGATCAGAAGAAATACGAGCGTATCATCAATATCCTTGCAGTGGCGATACCGATTGCGGTAGCAGCTATACTGGGAATCAGACAGAAAGTAGAGCTGGGAGAATGGACAAAGGTTCTTCCACATGTAATAGGTGTAATTAACTCCCTGACTGCGATATGCCTGATCGTGGGTTACTACCACATCAGGAAAGGGAACGTAAACGGGCACAGACAGATGATGACCGCAGCTTTCGGGCTGGGAGCCATTTTCCTTGTGTGCTATGTACTCTATCATATTTCAAACCCATCTACTCCATTTGGAGGTGAAGGCGCTGCCTTACGATATACCTACTATTTTCTGTTGATTTCGCATATTGTGTTGTCGATAGGTGTGGTTTGGTTTGTGTTGAGGGCGGTTTATTTCGGTTATACCAACCAATTACCTCAACATAGAAAAGCTGTGAAATATGCTTTTCCCATATGGTTATATGTAAGTATCAGCGGGGTAGTCGTATATTTGATGATAAGTCCATATTACGTATGAAAAAAATAGCTGTTTTATTCGGAATGCTGGCAATGCTGGTATTATCATCTGCCGACACCTGGGCGCAATGTGCAATGTGCCGCGGCTCTGTAGAAAGTACAATAGGAAACGGAAGGAACAACGTAGGCGTGGGATTGAACACAGGCATTGTGTACCTGTTTGTGATGCCCTACCTCATCGTAGCAGTTATCGGTTACCTTTGGTACCGCAATAGTAAAAGGGATCAGGCAACGCGTGAGTTTATCAATTCGCGTATCAAACACGCCTATCCTCAGAATTAGTTTATCACCACCATGAATATGTAGAAGGCGGAACCTGAAAATGGTTTCGCTTTTTTTGTTTCAAAATATTTGTAAAAAAAGAGA
>DASYHR010000007.1:0-2263 GCA_035998385.1 Dyadobacter sp.
GTTTTGAAAATTTTCACATCCAGTTTATGTTGCAGCTCGCTTCTTACCTTGGATTTGGTGTTGAGACACAGGAGGATCTGGAACGTGAGATTCATAACCATCATTTTCCACAGATAGGCGATGTTACTGAGCTGACAGCAATGGGACGGATGATTACCGAGGATTACGGAGCTGCGATTGCGCTCGACCGTGCCAGGCGTGTATCTATACTTGAAAAGACACTTTTTTTCTTTAAAATTCACTTGGAAGGGCTTGGTGAGATCCGTTCGCTCGAAGTCCTGAAAGAAGTAATGAAGTAGGTGATTCTGATCTTGTCAGAGTGGCACAATTTTGTTGTATTTTTTACAAACTAATCATTTTCATAGAATGAGAAATTTACTGCTTTTGATTTTAAGTATAACTTCCATTGCTACTTATGGACAGGCTCCAAAGGGTTCCTGGAAATCCCAGGAGCCGACAGGCAGTACTTCCATGCTGATCGTTACTGATAATTATTTATCGATAGCTTCATTTAGCGTTGGCAATAAATATTTTGAGCGCGCAGAAGGCGGGGCGTTTACAATGGAAGGGGATAAGATGACATATATTCCGGAATTTAACTCAGCCGATACAGCCAAAATCGGAATCCCTGTAGAATTCACAATTACTAAGAAAGACGGAATCCTAACCATGAAGTACGAAGAGGCGATGGTTTGGATGAAGGTAGATGAAGCTATCGATGCACCCATGGCGGGCGCCTGGCACATAACCGAAAGAGCAAACGGGGGTGATGGAGAACTCGTTAAAATTCATCAGGAAGGAACCAGAAAAACACTGAAGTTGCTATCGGGAACCAGATTTCATTGGTTTGCTATCGATCCGGCAGTAAAGGGATTTTATGCAACAGGCGGAGGTACCTACAGGGCTGACAATGGAAAGTACACGGAGAAAATCGAATTCTTTTCAAAGGATAACAATCGTGTAGGCACAAGCCTGAGTTTTGGTTGGAAGCTTGAAAATGGTCGCTGGGATCACAGCGGAAAAAGTAGTGATGGCAAACCTATTCACGAAATTTGGGAGAAAATAAATTAAACAACCAAAAGCATAGTTTAATGTTATTTAGATTTTTTCAAAATAATTTCTTTAAATGTTTTGAATCATTCTAAATAGATCATACATTTGTCTTACTAATTAGATATTAAAAATGAGCGTGTTGATGTGCATTGAGCCAACGAGTTTTACCGAGCAAGTGAGTTGTTTCTCCAGGTCCTTATTGGACGGTGATGGGTGCGTATTCAAAAAGTGCTGCGAAAAATATAAAAAGAAAGGGAAACACTGTAAGAAGTGTCCTAAGAAGTAGGTTTTTCTTAAAGATAATCTAGTAAATACAGTTCATGGTGAATAATTGTAAGAGAGGGAATGCCGTTGAGCGTTCCCTTTTCTATTTTTACACGAATTTGCGTTTGAGTTCGAAATTCTGTCCAAGATAAACGCGTCTTACCACTTCATCCTCGGCAAGCTCCTCGGCCGTTCCCTGTTTCAGGATTTTACCTTCAAATAAAAGATAGGCTCTGTCCGTAATGGAAAGCGTTTCGTTTACATTGTGATCGGTAATCAGGATACCAATATTCTTGTGTTTAAGCTTCGCGACAATACTTTGAATATCTTCCACAGCTATGGGATCCACGCCGGCGAATGGTTCGTCGAGTAATATGAATTTCGGATCCACAGCCAGAGCGCGGGCAATTTCAGTTCTTCTTCTCTCTCCTCCGGAAAGCACCATTCCCTTACTTTTCCTGACGTGTTGCAAGTGAAATTCTTCCAGTAATTCTTCTACCTTCTGTTTTTGATCACTTCTGGATAGATCCGTCATCTCGAGTACCGCACGGATATTTTCCTCTACAGTAAGGGTTCTGAAAACCGAAGCCTCCTGAGCAAGATACCCGAGTCCCAGCCGGGCTCTCTTGTACATCGGCAAACTTGTAATATCCTTGTCGTCGAGGAATACTTTTCCGCTATTAGGCTTAACCAAACCAACCGCCATATAAAAGGATGTGGTTTTACCTGCACCATTGGGGCCCAGCAAGCCGACAATTTCTCCCTGTTCAACCTGATAGCTAACGTTATTGTTAACCAATCTCGGACCGTATTTTTTAACCAGATTCTCTGTTTTTAATATCATTGCTTTGTGAGTGCTAACCGCTGGTGAGGGAGTGATCAGTTAAATTTGATATCCTTCAGGAACAATTGTAACGTTTTTTTATCTCTAAAGTTATTCTCTTCA
>DASYHR010000034.1:0-1928 GCA_035998385.1 Dyadobacter sp.
AAACGGCTTGCGCAAGGTTGGTGTAAACGTACCGCTTATAGCCGATATTCACTTTACTCCCAACGCCGCGGAACTGGCAGCAAGAATCGTCGAGAAGGTGAGGGTAAATCCCGGTAATTACGCCGATCGGAAACGGTTTGAGGTCATTGACTACACCGATGCCTCCTATGCCGCAGAGCTGGAGCGTATCCGCGAAAAGTTCATTCCGCTTATTAAGATCTGTAAAGAATATGGAACGGCGATGCGAATCGGGACCAACCATGGTTCGCTTTCCGACAGAATATTAAGCCGTTATGGAGATACGCCGCTGGGGATGGTTGAGTCTGCCCTTGAATTCCTGCGAATTTGCGAAGAACTGAATTACTACAATATCGCTCTTTCAATGAAATCCAGTAATACGCAAGTGATGGTGGAAGCCTATCGTTTGCTTGTTCAGCGATTAGATGAAGAAGGACTAAAACCCTATCCGTTACATTTGGGTGTTACAGAGGCCGGTGAAGCGGAAGATGGGCGTATCAAATCTGCAGTCGGAATCGGAACGTTGCTGGAAGATGGATTGGGAGATACTGTGCGCGTATCACTCACCGAAGCGCCGGAGAAGGAAGCTCCTGTAGCCAGAGCTCTGATCGACCGTTATACCACAAGAAGTCCGCACGCATATATTGAACCTGTAGAAAAGTGCCCGATCAATCCGTTTCAATATACAAGAAGAGATACCAGAGAAGTCTATAACCTGGGACATTTGAATGTTCCGAGAGTGATTGCAGATTATTCAAATATTGATGTAAAGGAATACGATGACCTAAAAAGTATCGGCCATTTCTTTCTGCCGGTGCCTGATAAATGGGCGATGAACGATCAGGGTGCAGACTTCATCTATTCCGGCAAAAAGGCAATTCCTTTTATGCTGCCGAACGGTCTGAAGGAAATCCTGGACGTTGTCGTTTGGGATAATCAGGATGATAAAACGAATAGGTTTCCACTGTTTTCAGTAGCTGAATGGAAGGAACGGAATAATTCAGGAATATCAGCTCAGCTGAATTTTATCAAAGCCAACATTCATCAGTTCGACCTGACATTCCTGGAATCAATAAAAGAAGCTGGAAACATTGTTTTGATTTTATCTTCTGACAATGCTCATGCATTGGCTGAGATGAGAAGATTCTTTTATAAGCTCACAGAGCAAGGTTATAAAATGCCAGTCGTTGTCCACCGGAATTATGCGGTCAATTCGACAGATAAACTGACACTATATGCAGCAACGGATATAGGCGGATTGCTTGTGGATGGCTTCGGTGATGGTGTGCTGGTTTCTCCTGTTTTCGATTCGGAAGAGGAAGAGAAACTCAAATATGCTGCTACGTTCAATAGTGTAGCATTTGGAATTTTGCAGGCAGCTCGTACGCGTATGTCTAAAACGGAGTATATATCCTGCCCTTCCTGCGGCCGTACGTTATTTGATCTGCAGGAAACAACCGCTATGATCAGAAAACATACAGAACATCTTAAAGGTATCAAAATTGGCATTATGGGATGTATCGTAAACGGTCCCGGAGAAATGGCCGATGCTGACTATGGTTATGTGGGTATGGGAAAAGACAAAATCGCTTTGTATCGCGGACAGGAAGTGATTAAACGATCGGTCCACTCGTCCAAAGCAGTAGAGGAACTGATTGAATTGATACGTGAGGATGGCAGGTGGATTGATCCGTCGGAGGTTGAAGTTTTGATTTAACGATTTTAAAAGACAAGAATATGAAAAAGTATTTTCAGCTGGGTGAGGTATTCACTTACTTTGTCCGGGTTTTCAAGAAACCTGATCCAAATGCTCCAAATTCATTTAATTTGCGTGTAATGCACGGTATCAACAGGATATCCATTGTCATGTTCATTTTTTGTCTGTTGGTAATGATCATCAGAGCATTCAC
>DASYHR010000555.1:0-9530 GCA_035998385.1 Dyadobacter sp.
CTTTCTCCAATAAGAAAAAGGCTTGGTATGAGTACGAATACAGGCATCGTCAGTGCCATTGAAACAGCTATTTTTTGAAGTATGTCCCGAATTAACTCAACCATTGTCGAATGGAGTTTAGAGTTGTCTGAGTTGCGGAAAATTCTGTAAAGGGAATGAAATGTTGTAACTTTTTTTGGTTGTCGATCTCCTGTTTTCCATCTAAAAATTTATCCAGATACCGGAACAACTCATCTTTACTGTAAACCAGCTGATCAATATCCAGCGCATTCAGTGCTAGTTGATGCGAGTATCCGTAAAAGCGCTTTACAGAAAGATGTTCGGGCACATTGGAATTACCGTCATAGGCAATACTGATAATGGGTTTGTTACATAAAGCTGCCTCCAGGCGGATTGTTGAGGCTACCTGAACACATACGGAACAGGATTTTAACACGTAAGCCAGACTGTCTAAATCGCGCAAATCGGGAATCGACGGGGTCTTTGTCATAGATGACGAAGTTGATATTTTTACGTTTTTTTCATCTTTGTATTTTTGGTAAGCCAAGCTGTCATCAGCGGGATGGCAACGTACTTGAAGTGTGAAACAATCCCTCAACTTAATGTATTCAACTAAATGAGCGACAATGTCAGCCTGATCAGGAAAGTGTTTTGAGGCGCTTGTTGCAAATAGAATGATCTTGTTTGAAGCTGAGATATTTGGACACTGATCTTGGTTTGATCTGGCGTCTTTGGATCTCCGATATACGTCAAATCGTGGGATTCCTACAATTTTCACTTCCACAGGTTTTTGGCTCAAAACAGAATAAAAGTGTCTGTACTCTTCAGACATGATTTTATTCCAGACCAGAACATAGTCGTGGTCTGCGTTCATAACCCCCTTTGAAGTCAGATTATCCCAGCTAATGATAATCGCCATGGAGCGCACATTTCTAGTGCTTAACTGGTTAACTATGCTATTTTCTCTGATGTCCAGTGGGGAGGTGGAAATGACGCCATCATAATGGGTGGCATTACAAGTATGCTTTGAAGTGTTCCGTATGATATACCTTCTCAAATGACGAAGCAGAGATAGCGACAAAGGCTGGATGGATAGAAAATAGGAAAAAAGACCGATCACAGCGGAATAGAACAAGGGTAACTCCTTGTTTTTAATTTGCTGCGTTTCGATCTGGAAATGTTTCATGTATACCCATTTTTCGAGACGCCTTAGTAATTTCAAATGAGACGTTTCTGCTTTGATTCTCAATTCGATGGGATGGATTTTAATATTGAAATGTGTGTTGATGATCGCCGTCATATCAGCATCAATAATATCCGATAGCAGAGCTACTTCATACTGCCTTGCCAACTGGCCGATCAGTCCGCTATGGATCACATTGGTAGCAGCATACCGGTTTGTGATGAGGAGGAGGACATGTTTTTTGTCAGGAGCGTCCATTTCGTAGCCATGTTTCTGCCTGTTGCCAATCTTCCGGGGTGTCAATATTGATGTCTGGTCCTGTATCATTCAGAAAGCCGGCCGGATTTTCTCCCAGTATTTTCCCTTTTCTGATCAGATCAACATGTGTAATGTAAACTTGACCGTCCCGGTAATATGTATTTGGCAGTTCCTGTCTGCGTGGAATGAGTTCTTTTTCCCCGGTAGCAATTTTAAAATGACCATGAACGTCTTCAAAAACCCAATGTGGATTGTATTTATCGGGTACCTTTCTCACTGTTACCAGACTGTCTGTTTGTACTGTTAAGATGAGTTCAATTGTCAAATCAATCAGCCCGGAACTTCGGAACGGACTGGTTGGCTGAAGCAAACACATGTAATCGAAATCAAAAGCGGTATGGTCGTAGTGATTAACCACATGTTGCAACACCTTCACCGTAGGCACGGCATCACCACTGAGTATATCAGGTCGAAGAAAAGGAATCTGAACGGCAGGATAAGCCTCTGCAGACTGAGCAATGACCTGACAGTCGGTAGACAGAATGATGGTGTGGATTAATTTAGAATCACAGGCAGCTTCAAATGTGTAGTGTATCAATGGCTTGCCATTCAGCAATTTTAGATTCTTACCAGGAATTCCTTTTGATCCTTTTCGCGCAGGAATGACTGCCAGAATCTTTGGTGTATTCTTCATGATTCATTCAGGTCAGATCAGTGTGGCTAGTATATCAACAATCCGTGCTCCCGCATCTCCCTGTCCGTACAGATAATCAGGCTTGTAGGGACCATGGTTCACCTGCTTTTGAATAGCCTCTAAGATTGAATCAGCCTGATGGCTTGTATCCGTAACATTAGCTGAACGCTCCCGTCCCATTTGCCTGTTGCCTATGTTCACAACAGGAACTCCCATAGCAGCAGACTCCCTTATTCCAACACTCGAATTCCCAACCAAACATTTGGTATTTTTTAAAAGCTTCAGAAAATCAGCAGGTGCCATGTTCCGGAAAAAATGAACGGGAGTGCAGGGATTTCTCTCCCGGTAGGATCTCATTTGTTTGGCGATGGCATCTGTTCCGGGATCGGCGTTTGGCCAAAACCAAAATGCGGGCAGGTTCTGTTTTTCGATTGCCTGAAAAGTTTGCTTGATCTGTTCACCAGCTGACAGGTATTCATTCGTAACTGAATGTTGCATGACGATCAGATACCCGTTGGTATGGTCAAACGAATTGCCGACACCTCCATATTTGCTGAATGGATCAAAGTCTAACATGGGATTCTGTAAAACGTCAAACACAATATCAACCGAAGGGCAGCCAGTATTGAAAACCTTTTCAGGATTTACGCCCATCTGTAGCACTCTTTGTTTTGCGTTTTCGGTAGCGACAAAATGGATATCTGCAAATTGAGTTATGGCGTTACGCACCTTATCGTCAATATTCCCACTTACTTCACCGCCCTGTAGATGAATCAAAGGGATGTTCATTGATAAAGCCGTAAAAGCAGTCGCGGTGGTTTCGAACCGGTCGGCTATTGTGAGTACAAAATCAGGCTTATGTATTGAAAAATAAGTTGACAAATCAATCATAGCCAATGCCACGGTTTTTGCACTATCCGATTCGCTGCAACTTTCGAGAACGTTGGAAAACCGTGCATGAATCAAAAATCCGTCACTGATGATCTGATGTTCTACAGATCCGAATTTCTCGGATAATGCACTGCCTGTTACAACAAGCGTCAGCACGAAGTCTGGGTGTTCAAGAATTGCTGTTAACACCGTTTTGACTCTGCTGTAGCTTGCTCTCGCAGTGATGACCACACATATATTACGTTTCATACAACGTCACTTTTTGTGATGAAATCCCATTGCTTCATATTCAGACTCAGTTTTTTACCCAAAATCGCTTCATATTCATTCGCTGGAATACCTTTGCCTCTGGGTTTTTTCGTTTCGAGATCAGCCATACTCAGAACATGACCTGCAGGCAGACTTCGATTTATTGATAATGATTTTTCGAAAAGATTTTTCATTCTTTCGTAATGACTGATATCTGTTTTGTTAACCGGGTTTTTTAAAGCAGTTTCGATTGCTTTGATCCCGGTTACAAGTTGTTTAATCTGGTTGGGAGTGAGAGAGGATGACGCGTCAGGCACGTGACTTCTTTTGTTGTCAATGACATGAAATTCGATGATTTCAGCTCCCAAGGTGGCGGCCGCTAGGGATGCATAAATGTCACCTGAATGATCTGAGTAGCCCGTCGGTACGTCATATCTTTTTTGCAAATCCTGGATCTGATTCAGTCCCCACTGATTGGGCAAAGAAGGATAATCAGAAGCACATTGCAGAAGCGTAAAGTAAATGTTCCTTTTTTTGAGGAAATTGCTTGTAGTATCAAGCTCAGAGATGGAGCTCATCCCCGTTGAAATGATCAGCTCTTTCCCTGTTTTTCCGGCAATGTCAAGCATCAATAGGTTACAGGTGTCTCCTGACCCTATCTTTAGTTTATCTACATTGAGTTTTTTGAGAAGTTCCACAGCCCGAATCGAACATGGAGTGGCCAGGAAGTCAAGGTTTACATTTTCACAATGCTGTTTTAATCCAGCCCATTCGTCCGGAGTAAATTCCATTCTTTTCCAGTACTGCATCCGGGTTTCGTTCGTGATTGGCGGAATACGAAATACTTCAAACTCACTACTCTCAGCTTCTGCGATATGTACCTGAAATTTCGCTGCGTCAACTCCTGTATCTGCAAGCAGATCAATGTAGTGATGAGCGGCATCTAAGCTGCCTTCATGTGCCTGACCAATATCTGCAATCGTATAAATAGCTGAATCCATCACCGGTAACTGTTTATTCGTAATAACAGGGCGTTGAGTAGCTGCTAATTATTTCTGACCATAGGTATATCCGTATGGAACAGGACGTTTGGCATTATTGAGTATGATGTGAAGTTTCGGTAGCTGATTATTCTCGAAAATCTGTTGAATAGTGTCTAGCTGATGCCTGAATGTGAAGTTTTGCCTGACTACGTAGAGTGTTAAATCAGCATACTGACTTAAAAGTCTGGCATCGGTCACTAATTCAAATGGTGGGCTGTCAATCACCACGTAATCATAGCGTTGTTTGAGATGTGTGATTGCCACCTGTATGCGTTGATTTTCAATTAGCTCTGCCGGGTTAGGAGGAATTGTTCCGGCAGTAATGACATCGAATTGATTGTATTGACCAGGCTGCTGAATAAAGTGATCTATCGCAACATCAGAAATTGCATAGTCGGTAATTCCCTTGCCAACCAGCTGCAACGTCTTTCCGATCTGAGGTCTTCGCAGATCAAAGTCAATCAGAATCACCTTTTTTCCGGACAATTGTAAAGAATGGCAAAGATTGGTGGCGATGTACGTTTTACCTTCTTCACTCATACCTGAAGTAATGAGAATAACCTTACTTTTTTGTCCTGACATCACAAACTGAAGATTAGTCCGTAATGTCCTGAACTGCTCGGCAGGCTGGCTTTGACCAAATTCTGCAGGTTTTACTTTCGCCATTGAAATTTCCCCTATGAGCGGCGCCTTCACATTTTCAGTAAGCTCCTCCCTTGAGTTTAATCGTATGTTGAAAATATCGTGCAACGTAAGGAAGGCAATAGGAATGAAGATACCGGTTAACAATGCAAGTAGTAATGTGATTTGTTTATCCGGCGATACAGGCTGAAAATTGGCTTTAGGCGAATCAATAACCCTCCCGCCAGGTAGTGTGGATGATTTTGAAAGCGATGTCTCCATTCTCTTTTTGAGAAGAAATGAGTGCAGATCTTGCTTAATCAAAAGCTGCCGTTTCAAATCAAGAAAGGTGCGCTCCGTACCGGGGATGGTTTGTAGCTGAGATTTTAAGATCTGAATTTTATGCTGATTGGATTGATAGCTGATATCCAGTTCTGCCTTTCGGGAGTTGATGTGTTCCTGAAGTTCTTGTCTTATACCAACGAGCTGTTGGGTAAGCCGCTGGGTAACGGGATGGTCATTCGTCAGGCTTTCTTTCGCTTTGTCTCGCTGTAGCTGGATTTCGTTGTACTTGCTTACTGTGGCGAGGAAAACTGGCTGCTGCAGTAGGATAGATGAAGGAATCGTTTCAGTCTCATTCGAATCAATGAAGTCTAGTAAGGATTTTACCATAGATAACTGCCTTTGTATCTCACTATTCTCCTTGTCAAACTGACTCAAATCTGCTAACAAGAGGTGAGATTGGTCGGACAAGTCAGTCAGTTGATTACCTTTTCTGAATTGCTCCATCCGCTGTTCCAGAGTTGTTACTTCTCTGGAGACTGTATCAAGGTTTTTATCAATGAACGCTAATGTCTGTTCTGCTATTCTGTTTTTATCAGTCTGACTTATTTTCAGGTAATTTTTAATTAGCTGATTCAAAATCGATTCTCCTTTTGAAGGATTCAGGTCAGTCAGCTTTAATGTAATTATACTGACCTGCTTGTTTGTTGCTGAAACTTTGAGTGCCTGACTGTACTTTCGGACGGTCTCGTCCAGACCGGAAATCGTTAGTTCGTATGAATTATTATTAAGAGGAAGTTTTTGATTGCCTTTCACCACCGCCAGGCCTTCCGGCAATAGTATTTTGTTACCCAATGCTACCACCCATGATTTCTCCTTACCCGTAATCGAAATAGAATCCTTCCCGAAAAATCTGACCGTATAGGTTACTAATGTTTGTTTGGGAGACAAAACAGGTATATCAGCAAAATGAAGTTGAACGGGAGATTGATCAAACAGTTCGGTAGTTTTAATGTTTCCTTTTGCAAAACAAGTGGTGAACAACTGAAGATCTTTCACCACGTGCTCCATCAGCGTTCGACTTTTGAGGATTTCAACCTCATTGTCTACGTTACTCTTTCCTGCTGAAAGTCCCAGGTTTTCAATGATTGCCTCTTCACCCAGGTCTGTTCCTTTGGTATCATCCTTGACTAAAATGGTTGAAGTGACTTCATAAAGTGGTGTAGCATAGCGGAGGTAAAGCAACGCGGTAATCAGGCATAGTCCTACAGATATAAGTACCCATGGCCAGTTTTGAAGTAATTGGACAGACTTTCTGACAATCTGATTTTCGTTCGGTTTAGAGGAGGGTGTCCTCAATATATCTTCCAGAGTTGTGTGCATTACTGAAAAGATAAGTATTTAAGCCAGCCGTTTCTCGGACATTTACGTTTGAGACGAAGGGCTCTGGGATAAGTCTCAAAAGGGTTTCAATGTGCAGAAGACGAATTATATGATAAATAGAAAACGCCCGATGGTCTGTGATCAGACCATCGGGCGTTTAGCAGCTATAAATGATGCGTTACTATGCAAAATGTTTTTTAACCTTACTCAGCGCAGATCCTACAACCTGATGCATATCATAGTAGCGGTATTCAGCAAGTCGCCCACCAAAAATGACATTTTCTTCTGCGGTAGCCAATGCTTTATATTTATTGAATACCTCGGAGTTTTTGTCATCATTCACAGGATAATATGGCTCAGCGCCTTTCGTCCACTCTTGTGGATATTCATGAGTGATAACGGTTTTTTCCTGCGTACCGAATTCGAAATGTTTATGTTCGATAATTCGCGTAAACTTGGTTTCGCCATCCGTGTAGTTGACAACCGCATTTCCCTGGTAGTTTTCCTGATCCAGCAATTGGTTGTCAAACTTCAAACTACGGTATTCCAGAAATCCGTACTGGAAATCGAAATACTCATCAATCTGTCCCGTATATACAACCGTCTCAGCCAATTCAGAAAGTGCTTCGCGATCCTTGAAAAAATCTACACCTAATCTGGTTTCAATTCCGTTCAGCAAACCTTCAGTCAACTTGTTGTAACCTCCGATAGGTATCCCCTGGTAGCGGTCATTGAAATAATTATTGTCAAACGTAAACCGAACCGGAAGACGTTTAATTATGAAAGCAGGTAGCTCGGTTGCCTTACGTCCCCACTGTTTTTCAGTATAGGCCTTGATCAGCTTTTCATAAATATCAGTACCCACCAAAGAGATAGCCTGCTCTTCCAGATTTTTTGGATCCGTGATCCCTGCGGCTTTTACCTGCTCCTGAATTTTAGCCTGCGCTTCTGCCGGTGTTTTCACCTTCCACAGCTGGTAAAAGGTATTCATATTAAACGGCAAATTGAACAATTCGCCATTGTAGTTGGCAACAGGGGAGTTGGTATATCTGTTAAACTCGACAAATGAATTTACGTAATCCCAGATCTCTTTGTCATTGGTGTGAAAGATGTGCGCACCATACTTATGAACATTAATGCCCTCTACATTTTCGCAGTAGATATTTCCTCCGGTATGTTCGCGGCGATCAATCACCAGGCATTTTTTGCCTCTTTTGTGTGCTTCGTGTGCAAATACAGAGCCCCATAGCCCTGCTCCAACTATCAGATAATCGTATTGTTTCATTGATTCAACTCCTTTTTTACTAGTGCGGATGTATAACTTTTGAGATCGTAAATCTACTTAGATAAAATAAGAAAGGCTCCTTGCGGAGCCCTCTTATTCAATTTGTATTTCGTCAGTGGTTATGGAAGCAATTTCAATTCCACACGACGGTTTTTCTGAAGACCAGCCTTAGTAGCACTATCAGCGATTGGCTTGAATGCTCCGAAGTAGTCAACAATTACTTTACTAGGATCTGTAAGGCCTGCTTCGTTGATCAGGAAGTTTTTCACTGCATCCACACGACGACGTGATAGAGCCATGTTGTAACGATCTGTCGCACGACGGTCAGCGTGACCTGCAAGTTGCAGACGGCATCCGTTTTTGTTCATCAACTGAGCTACGTTTTTCAATATTTCCTGGAACTCAGGTTTGATCACATTTTTATCAGTTTCAAACTGTACGTTAGCGAAGATCTCGCTGCAAGCTGCACCTGTTGCCAATGCATTTTTCACGTAAGTATCGAAGTCAAGAACGCGACCGCTACCATCTACGATTGCACCAGCTGGTGAGTTAGGCTCTTTATCGAAGAAGTCAGAAACACCATCACCATCTGTATCAAGTAACAAACGTGGGTCGATATCTTTTGGACGGTTTGCTTTCGCAACTGAATCCATTTCTTCAAGTGTAAGGATCTTAGGCGCTTTCAGCAATACCTTAGGATCTGTGTAGCGCAGGTTGTAGTAACCATCTTCTGGTTTGTAATCCCATTTGCCATCTACTTTCTTCACTTTGAGTGGTTTCTTACCTAGTTTGTAAGTAAGCTGGATTGCACCGTAACCATATTTGTCAAGCTCAGAATTTCCCTGGCGGGAAGACTTTCTTTGTTTGATACCATTCAACTCAGGAGTACGGTCATAATCACCACCCCATGTTGCATCAAGGTAATCAGAATTTACGTGGTTCAAACGGAAGTCAAGACCAAGATCTAAACGAGAAGTTAGCTCGTAATTTACATTAAGTCCTGTTGGGATAACCCAGTCATTTTTCTTACCTGTTTCACGCACTTTCACACCACCGGTAAGGTCGTATGCAGTTGCATCGTAGAATACACGACCAACTCCTGCGTAAACATCTACTTTCCATCTTTTCATTTTGTTAGGTCCTAGTAAAAGACCTTTCAAATTAACTGTTCCTGAAAGAGAAACATCAGCATAGTTACCTTCGAAATAGCGATTGTAATTACGGCTTTTCATCCCTCTCAAGTTTCCAAGAGATCCATCAAGGCGAGCACCGAAAAGATAAGATAGCTGTTTGTTGATGCTGATTCCTCCCTGAATAGTTCCGGATTCTTTGTGTCTGTCCGCAGAAGTCTTTGTTACAGGCCAAAAGTCATACTCCCTTAAATCTCCAAAAAACATTGAAGGTCCAAAGTGGGCAGAGATTGACCACGTATTCATTTTGTAAGGGCCGTCGTAAGAAGCTTTAGGATTGTAATCCGGAGAATTCGGTTGCTCCAATGGCTGAGCGATAGAAGGCAGAGCCACTAACGCACCCAAAGCAAACGAATAAATCAACTGGGATACTTTTTTCATACTATTCAAGTTAGCGTTATTAAGATTAACTAGGATTGATCTGGTTATCAATTTTTATGAGTAAAAAAAT
>DASYHR010000099.1:0-1669 GCA_035998385.1 Dyadobacter sp.
AAGGAAAAAGCAAGACAGGACAAGATCAGGACATTGGTCAGATACCGGTCCAAAAAAAAGACTAGTTGAAAAAGGATACTATTCTTTGACCAACATTGTTAGTCGTGGTATTGTCGGCTTTAATGTACACCTGAAACTACGCTAAAATCCCAGGAGTCCGAGATCTAGTCCCACGTGATGTAGCCCTGGTATCAAAGAGCGAAATCTTGTTGTGCCGTTTTTACATTTCAATTTCGTTATCAAACACAAGCCAACAAAGAATCAATAATGCCTGAAGAGTGGCGCTGCACCCCCCAAAAGAGCTATGGTGTGCTCGGCTGGATCGAGAGCGCCATCAAGTTCTTGGCCGGTGTTGCTGCTGTGATATCCATGATGTCCTTCGTAAAGCAACAAGAACCTGCGGCATTATCTATTCCGCGCATCATTCAGACAGCAATCTTGGGCGCTATCGAGCTGTGGTATATATTCCAAATCGTCCATAGATTTGCCGTTGGAGAGTTGTTTGCCATCGGATTTGCATTCTTCCAAGTGCTTACCCACTTCTTCATCTTCTTGCCCTCCCTGCTCACGCAAGATCCTGGTGCATACATGTTTATGTACGGCTTCTTAATGATTCTGGGCCACATTACTGCCTTGTTGTTCCTCTGTCTGCGCGACGAATCCGAGCTGGAGCTGAAATGGCTTTCAAAGAAGGCGCTCAACGCTATGAACGTTATCCTGATGCTCCTCTACGCTGGTCTCTTCGTCTTACAAATCATTCTCTTCGTTGGTGGCTTCCCTGGCGACGTGGGGTTGTAAATAGCGGATGCAGCCCGGTAATTTCGGTAAAGACAGAAAATTAATTTTGTGACAATATAATATTATACCTTGTATTTAAATTGGAAAAACCAATTATTTAATTAATAAATTATTTTTTTTCGAATCCGACCACGTTCCCTGAACAAAATCTTTTTTATTTTGCAGTTTGTAGGCTTTATTTATCCTTGGTCGATAGTACATTTATACACCCATTCTCGGTGCCAGACACAATAGTTTGCATATCCCGCGAGACTGTCAGGCAATTCAATGGTGATTTTTCGGCGCCGCAGAGTGGGATGTGCTTTCTTTCTTTTCCAGCCACAATGTCCCAAAATCGGATAGACCCATCCTCGCAACCGACTATAAGCCGTTCACCATTGGCATACATGGACCTTTGAATTCAAATCCGTTTAGTTCGTAATCATTTTGACAGATTTGGCTTTGGCGATATTTTATGAATAAGATTTGAAGGATAATTAGCCTAATTACGCTATAAATTATATAAAAGCATTCTACGGCGAAATAATTGCCTAGCAATAACAGTAAGATTCGATATGCTATTTTAGGAAAATCTTTTGCTGTGTACGCGATCTGAACTCGCTTTACTAAGCGGTCAGCGCGCTGTATAATGACATAATATACTTACTTGGGTGCAGTCACGTCTCCTTGCATGATCTCGTTCTCTAATTTCGAGTCAAAAACTCGGATACAGCCATCCGAGCCGCCTCCGCAAGTAATCACTCTACCGTCGCGAGTAAATGATACTCCTGTTACTTTTGAACCTAGTCATGATATTAAGACGATAATTTGTAGGTAAACTAAATGAAATCTGACCTGGATGCGCTTCAAGCTGTTTAACAACAATACCGCT
>DASYHR010000166.1:0-2837 GCA_035998385.1 Dyadobacter sp.
AATACGTATGCAGCACCAGAATACATCACTGTGTTACCACCGGTATTGTCTTCAGCTTCGTGCTGCGCGCCTACCACTGCATATGAGCCTGACACGGATACAGATCCGCCGAAATAATCGTAATGGCTCCTGGACGCAGTACTTCTCAGCTCACGATCAGATGAGACAGCTTTAATAATTTGATCCCAATTTTGAGCATAAATACAGTGGCTCAAAGCCAGCAGGATGGCAGTCGCCTTTAAGAAAGTAAAAAAATTTTTCATAAGATTAGGATGGTTGTAGTACTAGCATGGTTTGAAACGGGAAAAATCTTAATTTACTGTTTGAGTAAAGTGTGTGGAAAGGGATTCTGGGTGAAAGGTGGCTTGGTTCACGAAAGCAAAGTTGGTCATGATCGTGCTGGGTCTGCAATCCCCTACGCGGGGTATTATTTTATTTTCGGGTAAATTATTATGCACAGAAAATCTGTTCAAAAATCCTGTTTATCCAAATCTCTTGACCGCTCACGCCTGATGCACGCTGGCATTTTTTTTGATTACCTGGCCACCAAGCTACAATTTCAAGTGCTACAACATCCTATTAGTCAATGCAGCAGGGATTGTATCCGTAGCAAAAACAAGCTGACCGGCCAACTATGTAAGCAAGAGCAGTTAAGTCTAGGAAATATAAGGACCCAGGAAAGGATCAGCTGCAAAGAACTGCCTTAATTAACTTGGAGTAAGTAGCTGCAATTGTTACTTATACAGTGCAGTTATTGGCAATCCAAGGTTCAACCCAATCCTGTGATTTTGTCTAAAATTCTCACTTGCAGTGTAATTATTGAGATCATCCATGGCTAAGACGAGCTCAACATTGACCGGCTTGTCTTTTCCCCTGATGACACATGGTATACCTATTTTAAAATTATTGGCACTGTAAAGGCCCATATTTTTCTCATAATACAGACTCAGCCCAAAATTGAACAAGCCATTGAATCTTGTGGTATAAACGATTTGAGCGTTAAAATTGGTAGTAACAAAACTTTGATAGTCGCCTACAAATCCTTTGTTACTTTCAATTTTTGCCAGACTTAACGTGTCAGTACCTGGCAGCTGCTTGTATGTTTCATAATCAACTTCTGTCAACAGCCTGGCTGATGCACTGTTATTATTGAAAACTTTTAAAGCAACACTTGTAATCAGATTCCCAAATCTTCCTTCTATTAATGTCGATGCTTGTGAGTTAATCTCCCAGGGATTAGCCTTTACGGATTGAAAGGGCTCGGAAAATGACCGGGTGATATAAAAGTCCTTTTGGGTCAGTGGTATAAAGCCCCATACCGATATCCAGCTGGCATACGAAAATGAATAAGAACCAGGTTTATCCAGATAGTCGATCTCCGCAGTTGCAAACTCATTCTCATACTGTGCGAAAATTGAATTATAATCTTTCTTTTGTATCGAGTCAGAAGGAACATCGAGTATAACATTGGCAAACTCAAACTTGCCTGTTTGCTTGTCTTTGATAAAGTCCTCGTCAATGGTGCGCTTGTTTAGTATTTGTGTGGCGCTGTCATTATCAATTTTCCGCTTCACATTTAGAAATATTTTTGCCCTTTGCAATGCCATTTGACCTTTCTGGGTTTTTGCCGTCAGCGTTTGTGGACCGCCATCAGGATTTTTATCTCCAAAATAAGCTATTCCTGTATGTGTAATAAACTTGGTAATTTTCAGACCTGCCCGAATGTTGCTTTTATAACTACCTTTGTCCCTGATAGTTGCAAAATCATCCTTGACACTCATTTCAATTGATGGATTAAGCAGCCAATTCACTCTACTGTTGGGATCCTTTCTTGGAATCGGCTGATTAAATCCTAGGTTCATTCTATCCTCGGCGCTTGAGTAGGTTGCGTAGGATTGAAACAATGAAAGATCAGAGGATCCAGAGAGATAAGTAGATATTTTCTTTTGGAAGAAGATGTTGTAGGCTTTCGGACTCAGTAAATCATCAGCCGAATCATCCAAATAATTTTTTTTTATCTTGTCCTCTACATCTTGATAAGAAGACAACTGCGCATTGGTTGTGAACACAATCACAAATGACATCAAAAGTGTCGGTAAGAGAAAGCGGTAAAGATTTTTCACGTTGAATTGTTTTAGAGGATACGTATATGCAATATTTGAAATAGGTAATGATGATTTCAGTTTGGTTACTTCGGCTGCCCGTTGTTTCAGAACCGTTTTTGCTGACGATCGAGTTTTCTTAATCCTACTGCTTTGAATATGATAAAGCTTGCTGCTAGATAGTCCAACCCTTTCGCGTATGTCTTCACAGTCCACATACTACTTGTAAACCGTCTGAAAGGTATAAATCTGGCTTTCAGACATCTGCCAGCGTAGGCAAACTTGCAATCAAATAGTCCCAAAGTATCTCCCGCTAGTCAAGATGCTCGTAAAAAGTAAAGAAGATGCCTGGCTTAATGCCTTGGCTTACTTGGCTGAAAGATCTGCTGCAGGCAAACCCAGATTTCAGCTTTTCAACAGAATGCGGCGCTGTAAAGAATCCGGATTTTCAACGACTATTTTTGCAAATACTTTGCTTCAACTTCAGATCAGATCCATGGCAAGTCTGATGCTATTGAACACTGCAAATCCGAGATGTTAATGATTTGAATTAATTCTTATACTGATCTTTGTTTTAATAGCGCCTTTATCACTGCTCAAAGCTGAGATTTATATATGTCAAAATTCACAAGATTTAAAACAGGTACCTATACCCTCAAACGGGTATTTTTACTAGCTACTTTAAAGGGGGGGTCGCTGGGCGCGTAAAAGCGGCTACCCAGGTCTTGGAAAATA
>DASYHR010000190.1:0-3229 GCA_035998385.1 Dyadobacter sp.
CTCGCCATTCTGCCATCTTCCGCGTCATTTTGATAATCAGCACCTTTTACATCGTTATATTTTCTGTCACCCACCACGTTGAAACCCCCGGTCTCCTGTCCGATTTGCGTAATAAACCCCATATTGAAACCATATACGTTCAAATGTTCACGTTTGTTCTGACGTATGCGAATAATCATCGCAGTGATCTGTTCGTAAAACCAAAGACCCAAACGGGCACTGCCTGTCGGCGGAATGAAGGAATATCTGCCATACACACCCGTAACATTCTGATTCTTCGCCATCGGCTCTACCATCAGATCTATCCATTGCGGGGGATATAGTGTATCGGCGTCGGCACATAGAAAATATTTTCCTCTGGCTTTATCCAATCCCATTTGTCGGGCATATGGGGTTCCTTGTTTTTCCTGGAAATAATTCAGTGTCCCCAGATGATCCAGAACCTGCTGAGTATTGTCCCGGGAGTTGTTATTGATTAAAATCAGCTCAGTTTTGTATTTCGTTGTACTGGCCGTCAGAGAAGATATGGTTCTGAAAATATTATCCTGCTCATTCCATACAGGGACGACTACGGAAACATCAGGATCACTGTGCTTGAAAAGGTTGATACGCGTCCTTAAACTTTCCAGTTCTGCAGGTGTAAGATCATTGAATTTTTTATTAGAAAACAAATGAGACTTTACCCATCCTGGAAGGCTGAAAAGCGACATGATAGTTACGAGTGGGTTGTTGAGTAAACGGGGAAAACGAAATTTTTGTCAAAGTTAATGGTAATTGGGATTGTGCAAACAAAAGCATAAAAATAATGCTACGATATTTCAATGCTCATATGTGGTTTTGCTAAATTAATTCTACTTTTGGCATTGTGGAGCACTCTAAGGTAAATCGAATTGTCAGGTCGATCAGATTGCACCAGTTACTACACTCAACGATGCAAGCATGTTAAAAAAAGTTTTAAGCCTAATGGTACTGCTCAAGTACGGGCGTTTGCCGATTGATGTAAGATACTATTATCGGGATACGTACTTGTGCCAGCTGCGCCAGCTTAGATATTTTTTCAGGGACTACATTTTGAAAAGCCGTTACAAGGAGTTGTCCTTCGACGGCGAGTTTGCACCTGAACTGCAGTTTGCACTTCCTTTTGCGTACTGGCATTATAAAAACGGCACACTGAAAAGTACAAAATCTTCGAAATATACAAAGGAGATGTATTTTTTTTCTGACAATCACGAGGAGCACTTTTCAACAAGGACGAATGCAGGCAATTATAATTTTGAGATGCCCCGAGTATTGTACAGTCACAACTACGATATAGAAAAGTGGCTGCCTGTACCGCTGAAAGCAGAATATCGTAATGATACCTATGTATATGAAAAGCCTATCCTAATTATTGCAAACCGCTATAACATGGAGTGGGATGGACCTCCCGTGAGCTTTTTTAGTGTTGAATTGCTGAGATTTATGCTTAACAAGCTCAAAGAGAAATATACGATTATTTATAACAGACCTCGTCCTCAGAATATCACCATGGACAATAGTGATATATATGATCTTGATGAGTTCGACTGGCTGGAAAAGGAATATCCTGACGTAATACTGATGGAAAATTTGTTTACAGAAAATAAAGCAGGAGCAAGAAACTTCAATCATTTACAAATGATGGTTTATGCAAATGCAGATAAATTCATCTCTATACACGGTGGAACTGCCACATTAGCAAGTTATTTTGGAGGAACCAATCTTATTTTATCTAAAAAAGGCCCAGAGCACCACTTCAAGTGTTTTGAAAAACTATACCCGCAGTTTTCGGGTGCTACCATTCTTCACGCAAAGTCGGATGAAGAAGTGAAAACGTACGTTGAAAGCCATTTTGAATAAGTTGTGCACCCATGAGTTCCAAAGAGAAAGATCATTATTGGCTTAAATCAGGAATTATCAACGTGCTCCAGAATTTTTCTGGCGTCTTTTTTGGCTTTGCCGGATTCTACATTCTTGTACGTGTTCTAAGCAAGCAAGATTTTGGTGTCTGGACTTTGTTTATGTCTGTTACCACCATTATGGAGGCTATCAGAAGTGGGCTGATCCAGAATGCTTTAGTGAAATATTTATCTGCTGCAGACAAATCAGAACATACTGCTATTATTTCCGCTTCTACAGCTATTAGCGGCATGGTCACTGCGTTCTGTGTAGGGATGATCTTTGTGTTTGCGCCTTATCTGAGCCATATATGGGATTCTCCTCAGCTAGTGGGGATTATGTATATTTATATACTGGTTTTTATTTCGACCGGGTTTCTGACACAATTCAACGCGGTAGAACAAGCCAATCTCAGATTTAACGGCATCTTTGTCAATAATTTTATCCGGCAGTCTTCCTTTTTTGGCTTTGTTCTGGTGTGTTATTTGCTTGATTTGCAAGTGAAATTGCTCTATCTGGTTTGGGTACAACTGGGGAGCGTAGTAATTAGTACACTCGTGGCTTTTAGCTACGTACGGCACAATTTCGCTTTCAATTTTACAATAGACCGCTCATGGGTAGGAAAGTTGTTTGGCTATGGGAAGTACTCTTTTGGTACATCTGTCAGTTCGCTTTTGTCGGGTACGGTGGATCAAATGATGCTGGGGGCACTACTGTCGCCGGCTGCATCGGGTGCTTTCAACATTGCTGTCAGAATCACCAACCTTATCGACATTCCGGGTAATGCTATTGCCGTTGTTGTGTTTCCTCAAAGTTCCAGACGTATGGAAGAAGAGGGGAAAGGTGCCATTAAATACTTGTATGAAAAGTCTGTAGGGACTACACTGGCGCTGGTATTCCCCGGTGTTCTCTTTCTTTACCTTTTTTCAGATTATGTCATTCATTTCATAGCCGGAGAAAAGTATGCCGACTCCATCCCACTTCTGCAGGTTACCTTACTGTATTGCCTGCTAATTCCCTACGGACGTCAGTTCGGAACAATACTGGATTCTATAGGAAAAACACGTGTAACATTTCTGGTTGTAGTAGGAACCACGGTTGCCAATCTTGCACTGAATTATCTGTTAATAGTTGAATACGGCGTAATGGGTGCGGCTTATGCTACACTCATCTCCAATATCCTGGGATTTGCTGTGGCGCAGGTCATCCTTAAAAAGGAAGTAGATGTAAGTCTTGGGAATACGATCGTATATATGTTTCGGTTCTATCCGGAATTTTTTGAGAAATATATTCTACCTGTATGGAGAAAGAA
>DASYHR010000239.1:0-2690 GCA_035998385.1 Dyadobacter sp.
TACAGGGTAATGTGTCTTCAAAGTATCGTTATGGGTTATTTTTACCCGTTAGATACTTTAGGATACTTCCACAGGATTTTGAACCTGGCAGCTCAAACCAGGACTTACTGGTCGCGGTGGCTACTTTTAGCAATGCCAAGATATTCCCAAGAGATGGCTTCACGCATCGTTCTTCAGAATTAATCAGGTACGCCAGCTTCTCGGGAACAACGGTGATTGGAGCTATCAATAAATTGATAAAAGCGTTTGTTGTTGACTTCAGACCAAACGATATCATGACTTATGCTGATCTTGAATGGTCAGATGGCAGATCTTATGAAAAACTGGGCTTTAAATATGTTTCGGAAAGAGAATCTATACGGTTCTATCTGGATAAAGAAGGCAAGAGGCAAAGCACTTCTGACGAGATAGAATCCGGGAATACGCCTCATATCACCAATGCAGGCAGTAAAAAATTTGTAAAGACAATCTATCATTGAAACCACTACTCGTCATACTCGGGCCAACTGCCTCAGGCAAAACAAAGCTTGCCGTGGAAGTTTGTAAATTAATTGGAGGGGAACTAATCAGCGTTGATTCCAGACAGATATACTGTGATATGAATATTGGTACGGGAAAGGATCTGCAGGAATATACGCTCGGGGGTGTACAAATTCCTTACCACTTAATTGACATCCGCAACGCGGGAGAACAATACAATGTGAATGACTTCCACAAAGATTTCTCAGCTGCTTATGCTTCTATCGACCGGAGAGAGGCAGTTGCTGTCGCCTGCGGGGGAACAGGATTCTATCTTCACTCCGTTTTGACCGGTTCTTCGTTCAACTCAGTACCAGTTAACGAAGAACTCCGAACGTCGTTAATAAATTTATCAAGAGAAGAATTGTCAGCAAAATTTACATCATATAACACGATCTATACGGATTTGGCGGATACCTCGACTCACAAGCGGTTGATCCGCGCAATTGAAATATCAGATTACCTAACGCGAAATTCGGACAAGGCTGAGCAATGGAAGAAGGCAAAAGAAAAACCCCAAGCCGTGATTTATGGATTGAAGCCTGACGTCACAATAAGGAGAGAGCGAATTACTGCCCGACTGCAACAAAGACTCAATGAAGGTATGGTTGAAGAAGTCCAGGATTTGCTGAATCGCGGTTTGTCAGCAGATCAGCTGATCTATTATGGGCTGGAATACAAATACATTACGCTTTACCTGACTGGTCAGATGACTTACAACGATATGATCTTACGTCTGGAGACAGAAATTCACCGTTTCGCCAAGCGGCAAATGACTTTTTTCCGGAAGATGGAAAAAGACGGCTTACAAATCAACTGGCTGGACTTGCCCGAAGAAGGAGGGAAGCCTGCTCAATTCATCGTCAAACATTATGAAGAAGCAATCAACGCGTTATAATTAAAGTAGTTTAACCAAAATCTTTACTTACTCAATGAACCGAAAATTAAGCAGTTACCTATTGCTTCTTCTGCTATCAGTTACAAATGCCTACCTGCTCTCACATCCCAATCTGATTGGAAGACTAGGCATCTTGATTTACAAACACACTTACATCAAAAATTTCCCAACCGCATTAATGACCGTTTTTCTTGTTGTAGGTATATCCCTGATACTATGCGAGGGACTACGGAGATTCACAAGTCTGAAAACGCAGTTAATTTGTTTTTCCTTATTTTTAATTGTTTCTCTCGCCTGGCTGGGTTATGTTTACAACACGTTTTCTACGTTTTCTTATCGTATTACAGGAAAAGCTTTTATCTACGGTGCGCATTTGCTACCCGTGATACTCGGCGGAATGTATGCGAGATATCTCGTTAAAGCGATTGGTGAGAACTTTAACAAGCAGAAACCTGAAGCAGGACCGAACACTGGCGAACACTCTGTTACCACGCAGATTAACCGGTGAGATAGCTGGATTTAGTTTCAGTAGAATAGTATTATTAATCCTTTGATTTGTGAAACAAAGTTGCTTTTTTCTTGAATTTTTACAAATAAAACGGAGATAATAATAGAAAGTACAGCGTTTTTTAAGATATTGCAGCTTGTGTTTCTGACTTCTTTATCGTTACAAATTTTCGGAATTAACACAAATTTAATTTTGTTGAACAGGTAATTTTCAGGGTTTTTATTCCTTTGTCTTACCATCAGTCCGTCAACACTTTATTAACATTAACATTTTTATTTTATTCCAATTAATATGTCCCAAATAGCTGAATTAACCCTTGAAGGTAAAACTTACCAATTCCCGATTGTAGAAGGTAGTGAACAGGAGAAAGCGATTGATATAGCGAAGTTGCGTGATCAAACCGGATATATTACAATTGACGCCGGTTACAAAAATACCGGTGCCACAAAAAGTGCGATTACATTCCTTGATGGAGAGGAAGGCGTGCTGAATTACAGGGGTTATTCTATTGAGGAACTGGCGGAAAAATCATCTTTTCTGGAAGTAGCATATCTTTTGATATATGGTGAGTTGCCTACATCCCGACAATTTGCAGATTTTGAACACGAAATAAAAACGCATACGCTTGTAAATGAAGATATGCGCAAGATTTTTGAAGGATTTCCTGTGAACGCGCATCCTATGGGTGTACTGTCGTCATTGGTAAGTGCGATGAGCGCTTTTTATCCTGAAAATGCTGACCAGGATCCTGAAGAAGTTACGCAA
>DASYHR010000241.1:0-2593 GCA_035998385.1 Dyadobacter sp.
GGTCAGCATTTATTGGGGGGATGGTACGCGAACAATGAATGTTTATGGCACCAAAACGCTATCGCATAACTATCCGGGTGCTGGTGAATATTACGTAATTGTTGCCGGAGTGATTGAGGACATTGCGTCGTTTTCGAGTGATGCTGCTACTGTTTGGAATCGGATATAACACACAGCAAACACTATGAGGATAAAAGCCATTTACCGTAAAAATCTAAAAATGCCACCCGGAAAGCTGGCGGCTCAGGTCGCTCATGCAGTGAAAAACTTGGGTGTAACACCAAAGGATGCCGATATCATAGTCCTTGAGATGTCAGACACAAAATTTTGGGAGTATGTCACTGCAACCCCGCGATGCTCATTGCAAATCGACAAAGGATTGACGGTTTTAAACCCAGATACTCCGACAGCTGCAGCATGGATTGAAGAGGATTAACACACAACACACACTATGCCCAATCAAATAGAATTCATAACTCCTGATATGAATATCACGCCTCTTTTCAAGCGTGAGCCGGTCACAGGAGTAACAAAAGCCGAACAAGTGCAGGATCTGCTTGGTCAGGATATTATCAGGCTAACGGTTGAAGCAGCCGAACCAGTCGAAATGAACATCGGCGGTAAGATCATTTCATTTGGCAAGCAGTACAAGCTCAACCAACTTCCCACGGCAGAAAAGAAAGGTGAAAGAAGGTATTCGTATGAGATGACTTTGGAAGGTTCGCAGTATGACCTTCGTAAAGCGGTTTACTTCAATACCGATGTTTCGGGCTTCAATACATCCTCAGACTTCCCGCTCACAGGCGACATTGAAATGTTTGTTGATGTACTGATCAATAATGCCAACCGCGTCTTCGGAGCCGGCGCATGGGTGAAAGGAGAGGTGCCAGCAACGGACGTCAAAACGATCACCATCTCAGAAAGTAACTGTCTGGGAGCGTTGCAGCAGTTCTGCAAGGAATTTGAACAGGAGTTTGATATTGTTCAATCCGGCAATACACGCATCCTAAATATCAGAAAAGCCGGTGAGGTGCTGGGGCATATCTATGAGTATGGCCGAGGCTACGGACTTCACAAGCTCAGAAGGCAAACCGTCACTGATGCTGACATCATCACCCGGCTCTATCCTTACGGAGGAACGAGGAACCTTCGTCCCAATTATCGCAACTTCTCACAGCGGGTAAAACTGGCCGATCCTGGATATATCGAAGATGCCGAGGCAATAGCATTGTATGGTATCATCGAACGAACGGTGGTGTATGAAGACATTTTTCCAAATCGGATTGGAACTGTATCTGGTGTTGGTGGGACACTTGTCTTCTCGGACGCTTCAATGAATTTTGATTTGAATGAAACCAACGGATCAGGAACAAAGTATTTGATCGCCAGCAACTCAGCAAAGATTCACTTTAACACAGGAAACTTGGCAGGGTATGAATTTGAGCTATCAAAGTATAACCACAGCACAAAGACTTTCACGCTAATTCAATTCGAAGACGAAAGAGGGTTGAAACTTCCGAGCGATGAGCACACAGCCTTCCAAATCAACGTTGGCGACCAGTATGTGATTTTAGACATCATGCTGCCAGAGTCATACGAAGAAGTTGCAGAAAATGAAGTGAGAGCGAAAGGACAACTTCACCTTGATCAAAACAAATTCCCGAAAGTTCAGTACGTACTTGAAGTGGATAGGATGTATCTGGAAGCGCTGAATTCATCTGGCTCGATTGTCAATGTTTTCTCGATCGGCGATTACATTCAGATTAAGGATGATGAGCTCGGAATTAATAAGGCAAGCCGGATAATTTCAATGACTCGGGATTTGCTTAATCCTTACCAATACAGTCTCACCATTGACGACACCTATCAGGTTTCAATTATTCAGACTGTAATTGAGTCTCAGAAGGAAATCAAGACGATCATCAAGACCGGGAATTTCAAAGATCCGAACACGCTTCGCAGAGGCTGGATGGATACGCAAGAGTTGCTTAGGAAAATATATGATACTGACGGATACTTCGATGGCGGCAAGATCAAGCCGCTATCAGTCGAAACCGCTGCACTCGTTGTCGGCGCAAAGTCTCAGCAGTTCGTATTGCGTGACATTCTGTTTGAACCAAATTACGAAGGTCAGCCAAATGTGATTCAGACCAGTGCCGGTTATTTGGACCACTACACCATTGCAGATGGCACTGTCAAAACCTGGGAGATTGAGCAGAACATCACGACCATCACGGATAATAATTTCCGGTACATTTTCGCAAAAGTCTCTAAAACCAACCAAGGCGAAGGTTACCTGATATTCGACACCTACCAGTGGTTGCCGGACGAAGATCCGAACTTTTACCACTTTTTGGTAGGTAACCTCCATAGCATTATTGATAACGTCCGCGGTATCAGTCTTACATACGGTTTCTCTGCAATGAATGGCCGGTTCCTGACTACTGGACGCGTGCAAGCAGCTGGTGGAAAAACTTTCTTTGACCTGGATCTTGGCTTGATTGGCGGCTACATCCAGTTTATCGACTCGCAAGGCAACTACCGTGATTTGTCGGATATCGGAGCAGCAACGGACCGGTTTTACGAAGTGTCG
>DASYHR010000376.1:0-2614 GCA_035998385.1 Dyadobacter sp.
ATTGGTAAAGTTACAACAACTTTAAAACCTTTTTATTACACAAACTCCTTACGCGATTTAGTTTCCGTTTGATTTCCCAATTTCAGATAGTTTGCGAACTTTGCGACAAATTGTAGTTTTACTACCTGCCTGAGTTTCAAATTCCATTCTATCCAATGAAAAAAGTACTATTTATAGACCGTGACGGAACCATTATCGTCGAACCTCCTATCGATTTCCAGGTAGATTCACTGGAAAAACTTGAATTCCTGCCCAAAGCAATTTCAAATTTGCGTCGTATTGCGGAAGAAACTGATTTTGAGTTCGCTATGGTAACCAATCAGGATGGATTGGGAACAGATTCATTTCCTGAGGATACGTTTTGGCCTGCACAGAATAAAATGGTACAAACGCTTGCCGGAGAAAATATACACTTTGCCCAAACACATATCGACAGAAGTTTTCCTGAGGACAACCTTCCGACCAGAAAACCGGGAATCGGGATGCTTGGTTCTTATTTCTCTGAGGGATATGATCTGGCCAATAGCTATGTGATCGGTGACAGGCTGACGGACGTACAACTTGCTGTTAATCTTGGAGCAAAAGCAATTTTTATTGCCGAAGCTATACCTTCCGAAGGAGTGACACCGGAAATGAACAATGCTATTTCTTTCGTTTCTACGGATTGGGACGCTATCTATGAGCATTTGAAACTACCGTCACGAACTGCATTTGTTGAACGCAATACCAAAGAAACAAAGATTAAAATTGAACTGAATCTGGACGGCAGCGGACGTTCTGATATTCATACTGGTTTGGGTTTCTACGACCACATGCTCGATCAGTTGGCCCGTCATTCAGGAGCTGATTTAACAATTCATGTCGATGGAGATCTTCACATAGACGAGCACCATACTATTGAAGACACTGCGCTGGCATTGGGTGACGCCTACCGACAGGCTTTGGGAGATAAACGTGGCATCAGCCGTTATGGCTTCCTGCTACCAATGGACGAAGCGCTGGCTCAGGTTGCTATTGATTTTTCCGGCAGACCCTGGTTGGTTTGGGATGCGGAGTTCAAACGCGAAAAAATCGGAGAAATGCCGACAGAAATGTTTTATCATTTTTTCAAGTCATTCTCAGATACTTCATTGTGTAATCTGAATATCAAATCAGAAGGTCAGAACGAACATCATAAAATCGAATCTATCTTCAAAGGATTTGCGAAAGCGATTAAAATGGCTGTACGAAGAGATTTGAAGGCACTTGATTTTATGCCATCGACAAAAGGTGTGCTATAAATTTCATTTCAACCTTCCAATCCTGGAATTTTTTCCTATTTTTGCCTATCGTATTTTTTGAAGAAAAACAGATAGTTCTATGGGTTCTACAGGAATGACAATCGTCATGATCGCTTTTTACATAGTCTTGCTTGGCTCAGCTTTCATCGTTGGACGCTGGCTTGAAAACCACGAAAAAGGTTGGAGACCATAAGGAGATCTTAGATAATCAGAAGGGGATGTAATTTACATCCCCTTTTTTTGTGCCCGACAAAAAACAATGGCGGTATTTAAATCTACATGTGAAGTTAAATTCTTATTCTATTTTAATAATCATTAATATAACATTAGAATAACAGAAACGTTTTTACCTTTGTATATAGTTGATCAAATCCTTTCGATACTTTGAAAAGCCTCTGTCTCATATTGCTCACCGTCTTTTTCTTCTGCAAGTCAGCAGATGTGGCGAGCTTTCTGTTGACAAAGAATAAGGTAACCTCAGTATGTAAAACTGAAAATTGCGAAAGCGAAAAAAATGAGGTAGAGAAGGGAGTTGACGATCAACAACTTATCAATACCACTCTTTCTTTTACTTACTCTTCCAACACAGTGCTTTCTAAAACTGTGTTTTCTTACTCCGTTCAGTTTGAAAATGAGATTTTTAAAAATCTCTTCTCCCCGCCTCCTGAACAGGCCTGATCACATCTCGATTATTTTAAAGTTTCCGGACAGATGCTTCGTCTGATTCAATTCTATTCTGACTTGAATGTTATCGAATTGCACATTTCCCGTATTATTTATTCTATTTAAAATATTAATCTGTAAAAGATGATCAGGTCGTATAAAAAGCTTTTTGACAATAATAAAAACTGGGTTGTAGATAGAAATACAAATAACCCTGAGTTCTTTACATCGCTGGCGCAGGGCCAAAGCCCGGAATTCCTCTGGATTGGCTGCTCGGACAGCCGCGTTCCTGCCAATGAAGTAACCGGAACTGCGCCGGGAGATATTTTCGTCACCCGCAATATCGCCAATATGGTGGTTCATACCGATATGAGTATGCTGAGTGTACTCGATTATTCTGTCAATGTATTGGGTGTAAAACATGTGATGGTGGTAGGCCACTATGGTTGCGGAGGTGTGAAGGCTGCCATGGGCAACAAACAGGTAGGTCTGATAGATAACTGGCTGAGAAATATCAAAGATGTTTACCGCCTTCATGAAAAAGAGCTGGATGCGATAGAAAATGATACCGATCGTTTCAATCTCTTGGTAGAATTGAATGTGCGCGAACAGGTTCTCAATCTGACTAAAACATCTATTGTACAGAACGCATGGGCTAATGGACAGGATCT
>DASYHR010000562.1:0-1887 GCA_035998385.1 Dyadobacter sp.
CATATCCTGACCAGGCTGAATTGACTCCACTTCGTTCGCTGCCTGAATCAAAGCACACAATGGCCACAGAAACGAAAATTGTCGTTCGTTTTTACCGTTAGTCTCCAGATACAAGTCAGCTTCTTTGTTATAAAATATGGAGTTGATATTAGCCCGAAGCAATGCTATTCGGTGTTTGTAGTCAGGTTGATTAGGCTGCGCGATTGCTGCGGGTACGAGAACAAACGCCAGCATGCAGGAAATAAAGGTGAAAATTATTTTCATGTGATGTAGTAAATAAACTAGTAAAGTAATGGTAACAACTGTCTTTACTCACCCCCTCCGTCGTAGGACACTCACCCCTATTAACACAAAAGAGCATGTTATTTTGTAAGATATCTTAATAAAATTTGGTTATTTCAACAAAATACAGAACACTGTTTTAAAAGAATAGCACAATACCTACATTTGATAAGCAAGGCTGTTACTCCAACTTTCATAGCCGGCCATTCTGAAAAGATCCAGCAATCTAAACCGCACTATTTGTATATAAACAAAAAAAGGTGAACGATGCGTCAACATCATTCACCTCATCAAAAATCCCCCTCTCTATGCTGCCGCTAAGACATCCCTGAAAAGGGACAAGGGAATTATTTTGCCAATTTTTTCTAAACCAACAAAACAAACAAAAGTATGAAAAAAACTTTTTACCGTGGGGATAAACTCCTAAGGACGATGAGGATTGGTGCTATCCAGGCACTTCTCCTATCGGGGGTATCTGCCCAAAGTTTTGCAGCTTCGGAATATACATTCCGGAGTTCAGGTAGGTTAACGACGCATCCAAAAATAAATCCATCAGCGCAGCAAACGGCCGATTTTCTGTTGAAGGGGAAGGTAATTGACGCAACGAGGGCAACCATCCCGGGCGCAACCGTTGTATTAAAAGGAAGCAGCGCGGTGGGTACAACCACCGATGGCGACGGCCTTTTTACCCTATCCCTACCCGACGGAAGTACCACAGTGGTAGTTTCCTCCATCGGATTTTTGACACAGGAAATCAATATCGCGAACAAAACACAGGTGGAGATAACACTTCAATCTGATGTAAAATCGTTGACTGAGGTGGTTGTAACAGGTTATTCGTCACAGTCTAAAAGAGATATTACCGGTGCCGTCTCCACTGTAGATGCCAAAGAACTTACCAAAGTAAATGCTCCTAACGTAGCGCAGCAGTTACAGGGAAGAGTCGCCGGTGTTACCGTTACTTCCAACAGTACTCCGGGCGGCGAGGCGACAGTCCGTATACGTGGATTCGGGACAATCAACAACAATGATCCGCTCTATATCATTGACGGTGTTCCTACCAAAGGCGGATTGAACAGCATTAACCCGAACAACATTGAATCGATGCAGGTATTGAAGGATGCCTCGTCTGCTTCAATATACGGGTCTCGCGCGGCAAATGGCGTTATCATTATCACCACAAAAAAAGGGAAAGCCGGCGCTCCGCAGTTCAGTTTCAATAGCCGCTTCGGTGTACAAACCGGCAAGGTGGATCTCGGACTCATCAAAGATCCGCAGCAGTTTGGCGATCTGTTATGGACACAGCGCAAAAATGCCGGCGTACTCACCAACGGTAACCCATCTCACCAGCAATATGGTAATGGGCCAGGTGCCGTTGTACCTGACTATATTCTGGCAGGATCAAGTTATGGGTTGTTTGAAGGTGCGCCACAAACTGATCCATCTTTATACAACTATAACAGAACCGGTTTTTATCAGATAGTGAGGGCTAACCGGGAAGGCACCGACTGGCATAAAGAAATCCTGCGACCTGCCGCAATTCAGGAGTACAACGTAGGGGCTTCGGGCGGTTCGGAATCTGGTCGTTATGCGCTTTCACTCAAT
>DASYHR010000397.1:0-3385 GCA_035998385.1 Dyadobacter sp.
ATCTTTATTTTTTGGATTTACATATAATTGAAAACTTATTGTATCAGCATACTTGCATACGGATACAAATGTTGTACGTTTCTGGTATGTGATCAGAGCGACCGGGTTGTGCCCTTCCGATACCATAGTTCTTGTTTGCAGTAAAAAGCTATTAGGAAAACTTGCCGTAAAAATTTCAAGTATATCATCTATCATAGAAAAAGTTGGGTTTATATCTGTAAAGATCGAGAAAATATTTGTATTAATGTCTTCGTGCACTGTTACGTGTGTCACCCATTGTCCTATGCAGGCATATATACGATGAAAAACGAGCAATAGAGCTTGGACGACAAATTAGTTTGATAAAATTTTAATACCTTCTAATAGCTCTATATTTGGCAATAGAATAAAATAAGATTACAATTATGCTTACCATACCACAAGAGAAAATTGCCCAGTATTTGCCGTATGACCTTTTGATTGAAGGGCTTAGAAATATTTTTCTTTCTGAATATACCCTGCCTTTAAGACATCACCATTTTTATACAAACAGGGAAGGTGGTGATAATACACTTATTCTGATGCCGGTTTGGAATCAGGATTATATTGGTATGAAGCAGGTAACAGTTGCGCCGGGCAATGCGAAAGAAAATCTGCCTTCGATTTTCGCGCAGTATATCCTGAGCGATGCCAGAACAGGGCAGCCTCTGGCAATGATGAATGCGGCGGAATTGACTTCCCGCAGAACGGCTTGCAGCTCCGCTCTTGCTTCTTCTTTTCTGTCAAGAAAAGATGCCAAAAACCTTTTGATAGTCGGTGGGGGTGGCGTAGCCAGGCATCTGGTTCAGGCGCATAGCGCAGTCAGAGATTTTGAAAAGGTAAGTATCTGGATGAGAAACCCGCAGAAGCTGACTGCCTTTGTAGATGAGTTGCAGCAGGCAGGTCTAAACGTGCAGGCTGCAGACAATCTGGAGCAGGCGGCAAGAGAGGCTGATGTGATTTCATGTGCAACCTTATCTAAAACGCCTGTGATTAAAGGGGCTTGGGTGAAGCCGGGAGCACATTTGGACATGATCGGATCACACAAACCTGATACCAGAGAAACCGATGATGAGGCGATCGGCAAAAGCCGGATTTTTGTAGATTCAAGAATGGGGGCATTGCATGAAACCGGAGAGCTCGCTCTGCCTATTAAAGACGGAATTATTTCACAGAGCGATGTGCAGGCTGATATCGTAGAGCTTGTCAAAGGCTTACACCGGGGAAGGGAAACAGAACAGGAAATCACACTTTTCAAATCTGCCGGTCTTGCTGTTGAAGATTTGGCAGCGGCCCTTCTAGTATACGAGAACTATCGAAAATCTGTATAATGAATTTGTTCTGCCGCTGTTGAGACCTTGTAATAGCGTCTCACCAGCGGCTGTAATGTTTCAACCCCCAGAATCTGAAAAGGCGATCAGCACCGCTCCGCTGATAATCAGAACCGAGCCGACAACGAGTTGCCAGCTGAGTTTCTCATTCAAAAAGATCACGGACAAAATCACGGCAATCACAAGTGAAGACCTTTCTATGGTCGTTACATGCGAGGCGTTGCCGAGCGATAATGCTTTAAATGAAAATAGCGTTGACGCAGTCGTTGCTATGCCGGCCAGGCTAAGCAGTAGCCAGGTCTTTGGTTCAATGAGCTTGATGCTCGCGAAAGTGCCCTGCCATAGTACCACAGTCCAGGTGATACCTATAATTAAAACAGCCTGAATGGCAAATGCCAGACTGGAGTCTGTATTTTTAAGACCTGCTTTTGTTAAAACTACTACCAACGCTGCACATACAGCAGCTGAAATCGCCCAGATTAACCACATTAAAATAAAATATTAGTTTCTTGATACTTTGTTAAATTTAGTTTCATGCGCCTGTAACATCTGGCCGCACTGAAGTATTTTTACCTTCTACACAAGTTATTATGCCTGCTCGCACGTTGGTGTTGCATGTCAGCATTTTTTGTTTAAAAAGTACGGACAGTAAAATCAGATTACATCGCTGCCTGTACAGCCGAATTTAAAAGAATGCAGTTTTATGATCTTTGCCTATGGCTCAATCGCATCCTTTGTCTTAAAAACTTCCGACACCACCCGCCAATAGATTTGCCGAATCGAATTACTTCTTGAATCTGGGAAGATGTAATCTGGCAAGGGGTACTGTAGAGCCTAAAAACACGCTGTTTATCTGAGGAACACTTACACCAGCACGGCTTTTGAGATTTTTATCTACACTGATGCTGAAAATCCCATGCTTGCCGGTAGCTATCAATAAATAGGATACGCCGCTGAACATGCTAAGTAATCTGATTTGATATTCTCTTATTTACAATATTCGTTCCAGCAGCATGATTGCGGTGAAAATATGAGCTGTAGATCATCCATCGATTCTCTGGTTGCATCAGCGGAGTATCTTACATACCAGTGTAAAATAGCAATAATCAGAAAAATTCTGCCTGATCTTCTCGAAGTTAAGCCCTTTTAAAAGGATCATAAAGTCAACAGTTGGCTGACTAAGTTTTGATTATTTATCAGATAAATCATGCTTTTAAATCTTCACATATTCTCTAATCTTCTCAGAGGAAATATGAGACAGAAAAATGAAAAATTTGTACGATCAGTGGCATGCGGAATCGGTAATCAAACAGGGCTTTTTGTAGCAGGAATGATACGCGCACTCTAAGATCTGCTGTTACGCCAGATAATTCCGCGGTAGTAATCTGGCCCTGACAGCAAGGGGTTTGTAGAACCATTCAGAGATTAGCTTCACAAATCCGTATTACCAGGTGTAACACCAAAAAGAAGTGGTAGCAATCACGCTACGATCTACAGAAAGTACAGGGCTACCGCGTCCTGTTGGTGCCTTCCCGATAATGCATCTAGCGGTCCTCAGCGCTTAAGGTCCGAGGTATCATTCTAGTTTGCTTATTATCTGCGCAGTAATGACGCGCTGCACCGCCAAGATAACATCTGGCTTTTTGTTCAAATTAATATACATGCGTTTCAGATCGCCATAGTGGCGCGTACGGATCGCTGGGCTTATTCGGTCAGCTAAAAAAGCATTTTAATGGTCAAAACGTGCTCACGGCCTTTAAGTTGGCTTAGGTTAATAATTAGGGCGGCTGAAGAAAGACCGCTGCAGTTTGACTCTTTGCTACATCACCTCGCTGGTCCGGGGTATGCAGTGCTCTTTTTAATTAGTATTTAGCTATGTATTTGGAGCTGTCCTAATTCCGCTGCTTTCGTTTTCGGATTTTTCTTACAGGTTTCTGCTGAAATCACATTAGCATTCTCGGCCTGATCATCACTTGCTACGCCCGCTAAAAACAGTGTACGGTACCCGCGGATTCTAAGGAATCAGAAGGATATAT
>DASYHR010000464.1:0-8801 GCA_035998385.1 Dyadobacter sp.
GCATATAGAAGCTGGAAGAAATCTGCGGTTCAATCAGGTAGTTTGGTGAAGACGAGTATTGGGGTAATCCGCATCACTCATGTGGAAGAAATCAACGCTTCAGACATCACTGATGCGGAAGCCGTACAGGCCGGATTTGCAGATGCTCCGTCGTTGATCAAATTACTCGATACACAGGAAGGAGCGAAGGTGTTTAAAATAGGAGTGGCGCTTGACTCTGAAGATCCGCGTATTGAATTGAGGGAAAAGGAAGAGTTGGACGAAGATGCATTTTCTGAAATTCAGAATGCGCTGCTCAACCTTGATAAATTTAGTAAAACCGGTAAGTGGACAGCGAAAGTGCTGGATGCGATTAAGGCAAATCCAAAACTCAAAGCTGCCGACCTTGCAACACTTGTGAAAAGAGAAAAAGAGTGGTTGAAACTGAATGTAAGAAAATTGAAAGCGCTTGGGCTTACGATAAGCCATGAGCCGGGTTATTCTATTTCTCCCAGAGGTGAAGCTTATCTGGATCGTGTCAATCAAAAAAAACAGGCTCAAAAGTAATCGGAACTTTTGAGCCTGTGCAGAACGGAATAGAGCTTAATGTGATTTTATAATCTTCCTGAATGCTCTATCCTGTCCCTGTTTTATTTCAATCACATAAGAGCCGGTCGGCAAATGTGCTACACTGATTTTCTGCTGAAAATTATTTTCGGATTTGAGCAGTGTTTCTTTTTTATAAAGTCTTCCAGTACCTGTGTCGAAGATTTTCAATTCGATATTTTCTGCTGATGTGTTGGCCAGATCAATGGTAATGTAATCAGCAGTAGGGTTAGGGTAAACGGATACTGCACGTTGTAATGAAATAACTTCCTCGTTGTTTGCCATGCTTGAGAGTGAGGTGTCCGTCAAAGCCCGTCTTGCATTTTGGCTTCCTGCTGCAAGTACGAACATAGGCGTTTCGGTAGCTGTAATACTTATTTTTCCCTCAGTTACCGGAAGTACTTCCATAGCCATATCATCATTACCAATCACAGGACGGTATATTTGAGCATTCGCGCTTCCCGGTAAGTTAAGAGAATAATTGGCTGTTCTTCCTGTCTCGTCAGGCACGGTCAGGATGTACAATGATTGGCCGTCCAGCTCATAACGGTCTACAATCGGATCACTGAAAATGGTTTCTTTGTATCGATAGTTTCCAAAAAGTTTATTGATTTGAACCATGTAATCAGCGGCAGGACGACGGGTTTGGTTAGAATTCAGAAGTCCTGATGATCCGAACATTCCTCCGCCACTATTGTCATCATACATCTGGTAGAAATATACTTTATCAATACCTTTTCTTGCCGAGAATAATGAAGTACGGATAATCCAGTCAGCCTGAGTTTCCAGGGCGGATTTGTTACCAATTGGAATAGCTTTGATAGGACTATCCTGATGTACATCGAAACCGGTTTCAGTAATCCACACTGGCATATCATAGCAAATATCGTGAGCCACTTTTACGAACTCTTCAACAATTACGTTCGCAGGTGTCATCTCCGGCGACATTCCCCTTGTCGAAGTTCCGCTCTGTGAAGAAGAAGTGTTATCAGTATAAAGGTGAAAGTTGATCACGTCCCAGCAAAGATTCACAGTTCCATCAGCATTATAACCTCTGAACTCCTTGCACCAGTCCACCATTCCTTTGATATAGTCAGGACCGGTTACCAGTCCCGCAATAACGACTAACATGGTTGGGTCAGCATTTTTTACACCAACGCCTGCTCCCATGGAATTTTTGTGTCCGTCGTAAAAAGCAGACAGGTTTGCGGCGTATTCACGGGCTGTTTGATAGCCCATACGACCCTTCCACCACTTATCACGTTCGTTATCACATTCAAGATATTTTACGAGATCCAGTCCGATTTTGATCGTATTCGGATTGTCACCAGGCCATCTCGGTACACTGTAAACACTTAGCAGGGAAGCGTCCACAGAGGTGTTTCTTCCGTAGCGTGCTGTAAATTGAAATGCTACTTTCGCCTGTTCGATATAGGAGAGAGGATCTGCAAAATCCTTGCCGTATCTAACCGGAACGAACTCGCTTTCACGTTCTCCAACCGGATATGTTTCCTGCATCCAGGTAGGTTGTGTTTTAATACATGTCAAAACTTCAATATTCTCCTGCTTGCATCTTTCGTACATCAGGTCATAGTGCCAGCCACCACTCATCGTAGGGTTGTAGGTATACTGGCCTTCATGAGATTCCAGTTTGTCCCAGTCGAGATAATGTCTTACGCCTGTAAAACTTTTAGCAACACTAATCATTGCCTCATCATTTTGCCATGGGGAGCTTCCATGCTGGAAATTCCACTCATATCCGTTCACTCCAAACATATCTCCCAAACGTACCGATTTTGCAGGTACAGGTGAGGGGGTTACTGTAGCCGGGGTATGTGTTCCATAGACTTCCATTTCCGTCGGCATAATACCACGGACATCCCAAACCAGATATCTGATATTTCCTACCGGATTATCCAGGAGGAATTTCGCATCACCAGATAAATTTCTGTCAGGATACGGGCCTTCCCATGAATGGTAGCTCTGTCCGGTGAAAGTGGCAATTTCTATTTTTTCCCATTGGTCGTTGATAATGGAAAGTTTTGCCGGATTTTCTGTATTAGAACCTTCAAGATCATAGAATTTCAGGCTTTCAATTGTCATTTCCTCTCCTTCAAGCAGAGGATAATAGGCTTCGTATTCATTGATCACTTTACCCCAACCTGTTTGAAGCGACACTGATGTGTTACCATCAAAAAGTGCATCCAGTCCGCTTGTAGCATTCGTGAGTTGATACCAACGCTCAGGGTCAAGTGTAATTTTTTGTGCATTGGAAGGAGGAGTTACCTGTTGTACGACCACTGATCTGGTAACCTGGGCAGCCGCTGCAAAGTTGCCACCTGCTGCCTGTGAGGCAGTGATATTTGCGCTTCCGACGGATAGAATTGTTCCTGTCCAGACTCCGTTATTATTACTAAGGGTTATTACCGCGGGATTAGAAGATGTAAAAGTGATTGGAGTTTCTGTATTATTGCTCGTAGCTGACACGATAAAACTATTGTCGGTAAGGCTATACGTTGCGAATTCTGCAAAGCTGATGACCGAGGATGCTGGTTCTGCAACTTGCCCTCCTTCTGTTACTTCAAACCAATTGAAATTGAAAGTCCCTTTAGGAGTCTGGAGCCTGATAACCTGATCTCCGGCTAATAGTGTCGCGGTTGTCGTAATCGTTGTATAAGTTTGCCAGCCACCTGTACGTGGTACATTTACATTGCCTAAACTGTTGCCAGTTTGATCTTTGATATCAATAATTCCATTTCCATAACTATTTGCCACGCGGAAGGCGAAGGTGTGAATCCCTGAGTTGACTACCTTTACATGATATTCCATCCAGTCCTCATCATCAATGTAATTCACATTTAAACCGCCATCAAAGTCATCTGCCGTTTCTGTTCTTACGTCAGATGCATTATCAAAGTTTTCTGCCTCAATCCGTCCTGCAAGCAATTTAGGCGTTACACATTCGAACCAGTTGAAACTGAACAACCCTTTTTCTGCATAAATCCGGATTGTCTGATTACCAGCAGGAAGGATAGCAAACAAAGATATAGTTTGCCAGCTTTGCATACCACCCGTGCGGGGAACGATACGACCCGCGAGCTTTGCTCCTGATGCTGATTTAATATGAACTTCAGCATTGTCGCTGAATCCATTCGCAATTCGGAGGCGGAATGTGTAACCACCACTTTGTGGAACGTTTACATTGTAATCTATCCAGCTGCCATCATTGATCCAGCCTATGTCATATCCACCACCTGCATCTTCCGTTGTTTCCGGACCTGCACCTTGAATATAACTGTAGTTTTCAGCTTCAATTTTCGCTGGTAGAGATGTATATGTTTGTGCACTCGCACCGATAATACTGAAAATAAAAAACAGAGTAAATAGAAGTGTTTTCATTTGTCGATCCTGACAGAAACGATGAAGTAAATATTAAAACTTATTTATAGCAATGTAGAAATTTTAATCAATTAGGTATACTAATGTTCATATATTTTTTTGTAAAAATATAGACAATATTCTACGTTATTGCAATGTACTTTGACAAAGGAGGAGTTTTGCCAGATGTATGAACAGGATCAATGGTACGGACGTGTGTACAATGGAAGAAGAAGCGATAAAACTTTGATGAACCTATAAAGTAAGTTCGGTATGGAGGACTTGCATGAAATATGGAAAAGAGGATGTTCTATACTATTTGGACATAGCAATTCTACAATCTATCTCCTGGATATTTTTTAACTATCGATTAGTTGAAAGCCGGAATTTCCGGCTTTTCTCCAGGATAAATGGGTTCTGTCTCAGGAACTACAGGCTCCACAGGTGGAAGTTCGGGCTCAGGTTGCACGGGTGGAGTTTCAGGCTCTCTTTCAAAAGGCGGAGTTTCTTCAGGTGCATCAGGAACGGGCACTTCGGGACGCGGATCAAATGGCGGCGTTTCATCCGGGCCAGTTGGAGCGGGTGTCGGATCAATGTTGAAACTGTTCGTTGGATCTGGCTGTGCCTGATCCCAGAACGTGGTGGCAATTTGATATATATCCATGGGCTTGAGACGTTTATTTGCTTAAAGAGTTTCGCCTGCATTTAAAATAATTATGCCTTTGTTTTGTGACCCGTTTTGAGTGAGCAGGTTATTCCCTGTTTTTTCCGGTTTTGCTTTGTTATTTTACCAAATATGAAAATACTGATAGTCGAAGATGAGGGGGATTTACAGGACGTAATCCGCCAGTCGCTGGAAATAGAACGCTATTTGGTGGAGTCTGCCACTGATTACAAATCCGCACTGGATAAAATAATCGGTTTTGAATATGACTGTATTCTGCTGGATATAATGCTTCCCGGAGGCAGTGGGCTCGATTTACTCGCTGAACTGAAAACATTGGGTAAATCAGAAAATGTGATCATTATCTCTGCCAAAGATTCGTTGGATGATAAACTCGAAGGGTTGAATCTGGGAGCCGACGACTATCTGACCAAACCTTTTCACATTGCAGAACTTACAGCACGTGTAAAGTCTGTGCTGAGAAGGAAATCTTTTCAGGGGAAAAATGATGTTGTTTTCGGGAATGTGGAACTGGATATTGAGGCGCGTACTTTGACAATAGATGGAAATGCAATCACATTGAACCGAAAAGAATTTGATATACTCACTTACATGATCGTGAACAAACACAGACTTGTAACGAGAGCCGCACTTGCAGAACACGTTTGGGGAGATCATATGGAAGATGCAGATGATTACGAATTCATTTATTCTCAGATTAAAAATTTACGTAAAAAATTAAAAGATCATGGCGCTGGTGTAGAAGTTCAGGCAGTATACGGCATTGGGTATAAACTTGTACAGCTATGAGTTTATTAAACTACACACTTAAATATCTGGCTTTTGCACTTTTGGGAATCATCAGTGTATGGGCCGTGGTATTTTACGTGAATATGTTGGATGAGGTATACGACAGTCTGGACGATGGTCTGGATAATTTCAAAATGCTGATCATTGAAAAGGCCAGTCAGGATTCAACCATACTTTTGCGGAATGAGTTTGCGGAAGGCAACTACGAGATACGGGAAATACCCAAAGACTACGCAAAGAAGCTCAGAGATGTACACAAGGATACGCTGATGTACATGCCTTTTGAGGACGACCTGGAGCCGGTCCGCATGCTCACAACTGCTTTCAAAAAACACGATCAATATTATGAGCTCAAAATTATATCTTCCATGGTGGAGGAAGATGATCTCATTGAGGATTTGTTTTATGCATTAATCTGGCTTTACGTGGCATTGATTGTCAGTATTCTGATTGTAAATAATCTGCTGCTCCGTAAAGTATGGAAACCATTTTATGGGTTGGTAGATCAATTAAAGGACTTCAGATTAGGCATAAACAAGCCCATCAGTGCTGTTGATACGGAGGTAAAGGAGTTTCGGATATTGAATGATTCGGTCATAGCCCTTACACAACACACCACAGATACCTTCAACAGCCAGAAACAGTTTATTGAAAATGCCAGTCACGAATTACAAACGCCGGTTGCGATAAGCATCAACAGGCTCGAGTTACTGGCTGAGAGAGGCGCTTTGACTGAGCCGGATATGGAAATAGTTGGTCGCGTGATTCAGACTTTGGAACGGCTGACGCGTTTGAATAAATCATTACTACTTCTTTCAAAAATAGAAAACCGTCAGTTTGAACAAGGGGAATTGGTAAGTGCGAATACGATGTTCAAAGATATTGTTAACGAACTTCAGGATTTTGCCGACTACAAAGAAGTGCAAATCAATATTGAAGAGAAAGCACAGTTAAATTTCAGTATTCCGAAAGATCTCGCTGTGATCCTCTTATCGAATCTACTGCGCAATGCCATCATTCATAATAAAGAAGGCGGGACGGTGAAGATTAAGATTCAACAAAATCATTTCAGTATTGCCAATACAGGCTCAGCTTCAGCTCTCGATGACAAACGTGTTTTCAGACGATTCGAAAAATCCTCGTCGGATAAAAATAATACAGGGCTTGGTTTAGCAATTGTAAAGGCTATCACTGATATATGTGGTGCGACAATCGTGTACAAATTTGACGGTAAACACACGATGACAGTTTCTTTCTGAAATTTTTCTTGCCCGCAAAGATTGTTCCCAATTCCTTCCGGTTTTGACAGCTAACATTGTATCAAAAACGCCGGAAGTATGAAGTATATCCTTTTTATATGCATTTGTGTTCTCGCTGTAAATGTGCAGGCGATGGCTCAAACTGACTCCACAGAGAAAAAAGTTCCCTTTAAAATTCGCCATGCAGAACCGCTGTATATGGATCTGATCAGAGACCTGGGAGCCCGGAAAGGTGAGAGGGAGTGGAATGTTGGCTATGGAATCGAAGGGCATAAAGATTACACGGTCAATCATACTTTCGTAGAATACGAATTTTCACCGGTCAACCGGCTCGGCCTCGAAGTTGAAGTGCCCTTTTCATTTTACAAATCTGTTGGCGGAGATGCGAATACAACCATCCCGCGTAACAGGGTAGAAGGACTCAAACTAGCTGCTCAATATACTTTTCTTGTTTCTCCCAAACACCAGTTGTCTATGGCTGCGGGCTATATGCATGAGTTTCGCACGCATTCTTTTTATTCCATTGACCATGGCAGAGGTATGCTGAAGGGGAATTCTGTGAGTCCGTTTCTGATTGTGGCGAAGAAGTTTGGTCCAAGATGGAACACAATGTTGTATACCGGTCCTGAATGGGAGTTTACGCCCGAAGAAAACCGTCGCGATTTATTTTACCAGGTTAATGCCAGTGCGCATTATGTGTTACCCTCCGGTAATTTTGTAGGGCTGGAAGTGAACGACGAATATGGGCAGGGAAGCAACAAGATGGTACTCCGGCCCCAAATGAAAATTGTTCTGGCTGATAACCTTGCCTTAGGTCTTGTTACAGGCATTCCCACCAGTTTTCGAGACAACGGAATGAGTTTCATGGCCCGTATTATTTACGAACCAAGGAAACGATAGTCTTCTCTTACACACTTAAATTTTTTCAAATTTTATTCATTTTAATATCAAAACACATGAAAACGAACATCTTATCAGCATTAATGATGCTTTGCGCATTTGGTGGATTTGCTCAGGATATTCCTTCAAATTCTGTCCCGTCTGTAGTAATGAATGTTTTTAAACAAAAATTCCCGAAAGCAACTGATGTGGAATGGGAACGCAAAGGAGAACTGTATAAAGTTGAATTTGAGATCGGCAGAAAAGAACATGCTGTCTGGATCAACGGGGCCGGGAATGTGGAGAAGCACAAGCTGGATATCAGTAACTCAGATCTGCCGGCGGCAGTCAAAACTGCTATTGCATCAGAATACAAAGGATACAGGATCAATGATGCAGAGAGGCTAGATGCTGGTGGAAAAGTTACCTATAAAGTCGAAGTGAAGAAGGGAGCAGAGGACATGGATACTTTCTTTGATGAGCAGGGTAGGGAAGCGGATAAATATTGACACACAGTTTGTTGTATAGGTAGGCAGCATACGGTTGACCGTTGAATAAATCCTTTTCATGATTGAATATCCGTTGTATAAATTTGTTGCTTTAACAAACATAAAGATATTCATCGGTGGTTTTTAAGGCAGGCAGACAGATGTATCAGATCACTGTGAAGGATGGAAGAGGAAGGGTTGTCTCCGTACTTGAGGAAGACGACTATGAATCCTTTATTATTAAGTGTTACAATTTCAGAGAGGATCAGAATCTGGGTTTACTTCAGGTTTACCACATCAGTAACGAAAAGAGAAAACTAATCCACACCGAAACGCTCAATGAAATGATAGAAGCCTGGCTTGATCCGGGCTTCCTTCTCACCATCGGATATCCGTTACAGTTCTGATGTGTGCTTTATGGCATTGTTTTTGTGTTAACCAGGTAGAATACACACCATGCGGGTAGCTCAGAAAGCACCAGCTTAACACGAATTACGATGAAAAAGATAACAACAGAAGGTCAACATATTATTGAAGAAACCGCTAAAAAGCACGGTCTGGAAAAGCAAACGGTAGAGGATTTACTGATTGCGATTGTGAAAGGAAATGGTACAATGGCTCAGTTCAACATCCCGGAACTCGGTGGTGCCGGACAGTGGATGAAAGGTGGAATGACGATGATTGGTGAGATGTTCAACCATACGCTGAATGTAAAAGTAGAACAGGTTGCTGCAGAAC
>DASYHR010000542.1:0-2220 GCA_035998385.1 Dyadobacter sp.
GGTCAGCACTCCTCCGATAAACGCCTGGTCAATATCCAGCGAGAATGGCAACCAACCGTTGAACAGCGAGTACACTGCAAGGAGGATAATTACATCGTGGAACAGAGATACAACGGCACCATAACTGAATGCAAGTCTTCTGAATCGGATAAAGATGTACACGAAGTTCACAGCCAGCGCGAGTAACACCGCATACATTGCTGAAATCATCGTATCAAACGCCATAGTTGGTCCTACTTTTGAGTAGCTTACGATCGTTGCAGGATTTCCCTTCAATTTCCCAGCACCTTCAAGAATCTTCGCTTCCGCTTTTTTATCAGCATCAGGAGTAACATCCTCAATCAGATATGGAGTAGTTATTTTCACCTGATCAAAACCTCCGTAAGTCTTAATTTCAGTAGGCGCTCCCAAAACTTCATCCATTGCTGCACGAAGATCATCTGTTTCTACCGACTGTTCGAAACGAACGATATAAGAACGTCCACCTTTGAAATCAATACCCAATCCGAATCCTTTGAATATAAACGAACCAATACCAATAACGATAATGATTGTAGAGATCACGTAGAAACGACGGCGCTGAGAAATGAAGTCGAAGTTGTTATCCTTGAACCAGTTCTTGGTCAATCCTGAATAGAACTTGAATACGTGACCCGCTTCGCTTTGCTTTTCAAGAATCAATCTTGTGATAAATACCGCTGTAAAGAAAGAAGTAACCAAACCGATCAGCAATGTAGTTGCGAAACCTAATACCAGACCAGTACCGAATACGTAAAGGATGATACCTGTCAGGAAAGTAGTTACGTTGGAGTCAATAATCGCAGACAGAGAGTTTTTGAAACCATCTACTACCGCCTGTTTGTAAGGCTTACCTTCTTCAATCTCAATTTTAATACCCTCGTAAATCAGTACGTTCGCATCCACGGCAGTACCAATTGTCAATACAATACCGGCAATACCTGAAAGAGTCAATACTGCTCCCAGAGAAGCCATGATACCTAACAGGAAGAAAAGGTTGATAATCAAAGCTAAATCGGCGATCCAACCCGCTTTGCTATAGTAAGCAACCATGAACACCAATACAATCACCAAACCTACGATTGAAGACCATACACCTTGTGAGATAGCCTCAGCACCCAATGTAGAACCTACAACTGCTTCTTCAACGATGTGTGTCGGAGCAGGAAGTTTACCCGCTTTCAACACGTTCGACATATCTTTTGTCTCTTCAACTGTGAAGTTACCAGTGATACTTGAGTTACCGTTAGGAATCTCACCCTGTACAGTTGGAGCAGTGTAAACAAGATTATCAATAATGATTGCAACCGGACGACCGATGCTTCTTGCAGTAAGAGTCTTCCATTTACGGGCACCTTCACCGTTCATACGCATTGTTACTTCAGGACGGCCACGGTCATCGTAGTCATGATTTGCATCCACGATCACATCACCTTCCATTGCAGCTTGCCCGTTGCTTTTCTTAATGAAATACAAAGGCAGGATCAATTGGTTATTAGCACCGTCCATTCCTTTGCGATCCCACATGAATACCAGGTCAGCAGGGAAGAAAGATCTTACTTCAGGCCGAGAAAGAATTTCGTTTGCACGAGCCGTATCTTTCATGTATACGCCCAAACCTTGTGGCATTGGAACAAACAAATTTGTCAATGCTGCACTCTGAGCTGCCAAAGCAGAAGAGTCAGTCTGAGTAGAATCTGTACCTTTTTGTTCAAGCTGAGCAGCCAGTCCGCTCAATCCTGTTTTCTTGGTTGTATCTGTCGCAGCAGCTGCGGTTGTAGTATTCGTCTTTGCAGAAGCTTTTTCAATTTCAGCTTGCTTGGACAGGTATTTACCCAACTGATCCAATCCTGAAGCCAATTCGTTGGTCAGGTACACTTCAGAGAATTCAAGTTTTGCCGCACCTGACAAAAGACGACGTACACGCTCAGGGTTATCAACACCAGGAAGCTCAACAAGAATCTGGTTTTTACCAGGCAAACGCTGAATGTTCGGGTTAGTTACACCGAATTTATCAATACGAGCTTGTGTAATCTGCAATGCACGTTCGATTGAGCTATCAACCTCCGTATTCAGCATTTTGATTACGTCGCTGTCCGAAGAGTTACTGTTGATTTTTCCACGGTTAGCGCTGTTAGCAAATACACTTGCAAGGCTCGTGTTTGGAGCAGCTTCTTTAAATGCCTTTACAAAAAGGTTGAT
>DASYHR010000561.1:0-9638 GCA_035998385.1 Dyadobacter sp.
TCAACCAGTTTTTTATACTTATCTGCGAAATTAGGAGACAACACATCACCCACGCGCAGACCAAGTCTTGCAATTTTATCCTGATAAGTAGGTCCTATTCCTCTCAGAGTCGATCCGATTTTAGACTCACCTTTTGAACGCTCGTAAGCCGCGTCCAGCAATGCGTGAGTTGGTAAAATCAATGATGCTTTTTTGGATACGAACAAATTGCTGATCAGGTCCAGATTATACTGTGCAAGATTTTCGATTTCACGTTTGAAAACGATCGGATCCAGCACCACACCATTTCCAATGACATTTTGAATATCATTGCGGAAAATTCCTGATGGAATCTGGTGCAAAACGTGCTTAATACCATCAAATTCAAGGGTATGGCCTGCATTAGGACCTCCCTGAAAACGGGCTACAACATTATAACGCGGCGCAAGAACGTCCACAATTTTACCCTTACCCTCATCTCCCCACTGGAGACCAAGCAATACATCAACTTTCATCCAATAATTGATTACTAAAAAATAACTTTTTTGTGTAAGATTTTTGCCGGCTCAGGCATACGAGCCGGGCGAACAATGGTATTAATCTCTTTCGTGTACAGCAGAAGCTTCCAGCGGTGCTTCGCTCCTGTTCTGGCAATTCTCCTTCGTGCAGCTTCCGTAAAAAATCAAAGAATGGTGCATCACACTAAAATTCAGCATCTCGCCCACCATATTCTGAATAGATTGAATACGCGGATCACAGAACTCCATTACTTTATGGCAATCCGTACAGATCAGGTGATCATGTTGCTTGTTGCCATACGACTTTTCGAACTGCGCCAGATTCTTGCCAAACTGATGTTTTGTAACAAGATCACAGTCTACGAGCACATCCAGCGTGTTATAAACCGTAGCACGGCTCACCCTGTATCTCTTATTTTTCATGCTGATGTAAAGTTCATCTACATCAAAATGATCTTCTCTCGTATATATCTCTTCCAATATCGCAAAGCGCTCAGGCGTTTTACGAAGACCTTTATTTTCCAGATAAGCCGTCAGGATTTTCTTTGCGGCTTCAAAATTCGGTTTGCTTGCTTGTGGCATATCTTTTCAAATCTTGCGCAAATTACGCTTTTTTTACTAAACAAGGTGACTATGTGGCGGCTAACATCAAATTTACAACCGCCCAGACATTACCAGAGGGATAACAACTAAGACCCATATTGGTTCACCCCTTCCTACTTTCCATTTAAATTCGTGTCGAAGCGTTGTACGTTGTAAACACCTTCTACCTGCTCCAATTTATTCATCAACATATCAAGGTGGCTGGTATCCTGTACATAGAGCCTGATATCGCCATTAAACACACCATCCTTGGTGTCTATTGTCAGTCCACGCATATTGATATGAAGTTCATTGGAGATAATCCGGGTAACATCGTTGATCAATCCTACCCTGTCAGTGCCCGATAAATATAATCCCGCCAGGAATGCTTCTTCTTTACTCGATTCCCATTTAGCCTTAATGATCCTGTTACCATGTTTGGCCATCAGTTCAGCCGCATTCGGACAGGTAGTACGGTGAATTTTAATACCTTCATTGATCGTCACAAAACCAAAAACGTCATCGCCTGCAATAGGATTACAACACGGCGCAAGCTTGTAATCAATCTTGTCCATATCGTCGCCAATTAGCAACGCATCCCCGTCAGCACGGTCGCCGTGCAGATTTTTAAGTATTTTCGTAAGCGACTTTCCATCCTTTGGTGCAGGAGTCTCAGGTGCAGCGGCGGCCTCTCCTGCCTTTCTTTCCTTCGCTTCTTTATCCTTTTTGAACCGTTTTAATTCATCAAGATGGATGTATGCCTTCCCAATCCTGTAGAAGAAATCTGCAGTGGTTTTGCATTCAAAAAATGCCCGTAGCTGATTGGTTACCTCGGCTGTCAACTCAATACCGAGTACTTTCAGCTTTTTCTCAACCATCTGCCGGCCATCTGTTTCATAGCGCCGGTTATCTTCTTTCAGAAAATCTTTAATCCTGGCTCTCGCTTTGGAAGTAACCACAATACGAAGCCAATCTTCGTTCGGCTTTTGCTTTGCAGAAGTGATGATCTCAATCTGATCGCCATTATTCAGCACATAACTGATAGGAACGAGAATACCACCCACCTTTGCAGCCATGCAATGTGCACCCACTTCCGAGTGTATATCAAAGGCAAAATCGAGTGCCGTAGCACCACTTTGCAATACTTTGAGCTCTCCTTTCGGTGTAAAAACAAATACTTCTTCGTTGAAAAGATTACTTCTGAATTCATCCAGAAACTCGATTGCAGCAGTTTTGTCACCAAAACCATTCTCAAGCGTTTCCCTTACCTGCGTAATCCACTGCTCAATATTACCTCGTACCTTGGTATCATTCCCTTTGTACTTCCAGTGTGCTGCATACCCTTTTTCCGCAATTTCGTCCATGCGCGAAGTCCGGATCTGCACCTCTACCCACTGTCCGCTTTTACTCATTACTGTAGAGTGTAATGACTGATATCCATTCGCTCTGGGCGTACTCAAAAAGTCTTTAAGACGGTCAGGATTAGGCTTATAGTGATCAGTTACGATGGAATAGGCCTGCCAGCAAATCGCTTTTTCTCTCTCTCCATCGACAGATGATTCCAACACGATCCGCACAGCAAAAAGGTCGTAGATTTCTTCGAATGGTTTATTCTGCTTGCGCATCTTATTCCAGATCGAATAGATCGATTTCGGCCTACCCTTCAGGATAAAGTTCAATCCCCCCAATTCCAGATCCTGCGCGATCGGCTCCATAAACTTGGAAATAAACCGGTCACGAATACCTTTGGTTTCCCTTAGTTTTCGGGCGATGGCACGGTATTCCTGAGGCTCGGTATATTTCAGATAGAGTTCTTCCAGCTCCGATTTGATACTGTATAGACCAAGGCGGTGCGCGAGTGGGGCGTATATAAAAATCGTTTCTGATGCGATTTTAAGCTGCTTGTCACGCGGCATACTATCCAGTGTTCGCATGTTATGCAACCTGTCCGCCAGTTTTACCAGAATCACACGCACATCATCTGACAATGTGAGTAGCATTTTCCGGAAATTTTCGGCCTGCTGAGAAGTTCCGTACTCGAAGCGTCCGGAAATTTTGGTAAGTCCGTCAATAATTTTCGCAACCTTCTTGCCGAACAGACGTTCAATATCTTCAATCCGCATGTCAGTATCCTCTACTACATCATGTAATAGAGCAGCAATGATACCTGTAGTTCCCAGGCCGATTTCTTCCACGACGATCTGCGCCACGGCGAGAGGATGGTATATGTAAGGTTCTCCAGATCTGCGACGCATATCTTTGTGCGCCTCAACTGAGGTGTAAAAAGCTTTCTTGATAAGCTTGGCATCATTATCCTTCAAAAAAGGTTTTGCCGTCCTTAATAATCTCCGGTATTTCTTCAGAATGTCCTTGCGCTCCTGCTCCAGATCAATATTAAGGGATTCAACGAGTTGCTCCACTGGTAAATAGTAAATTAGTACACTTTACCAAAATAACAAATTTTAGGGACATTTTTCAATATCATTTGATCAAAAGAAAATATTTTTAAAAAAATTTGGAGGTATTAAAAAAATAAACATACCTTTGCACTCCCAATTCGACGGTAACGTTGATGAGCGGAAAGAAAAAATAAGAAGCGGGCGTGGCGGAACTGGTAGACGTGCTAGACTTAGGATCTAGTGCCGCAAGGCGTGGGGGTTCGATTCCCTCCGCCCGTACGAATAACAAGGGAGTGACGGGGCGTCGTATTCCTAATTAAATTTAGAAATAAATTGCTCCGTATTAAACCCGTCAAATGCCCTCAGGACTATGTTTTGAGGGCATTTTTCATTTTATCTTAAAGGAAATTTTACCAATATCGTAAGGAAGCATGGAAGTTTTATTAGAGAAGAATTCGCCTACATTAGCCTCACTTAAAGTAAAGCTGACCAAAGAAGACTATCAGCCTAAAGTTGACAAAACCATTAAGGATTATTCTAAGCGTGTTAATTTGAAAGGTTTCAGACCTGGCAAAGTTCCTGCGCACGTAATCCAGCGTATGTATGGTAAAAGTATTCTTGTTGACGAAGTGAACAACTTGCTTAGCAATGCAGTAAGCAACTATATACGTGAAAATAAATTGCAGGTAGTAGGTGATCCTGTACCTGATCGCAAATCTGCGGATGAAGTAAACTGGGACAAACCTAATGAATTCGAATTCAGCTACGACCTGGGTATTGCTTCAGATTTTGATGTAAATCTTGCTGAACTTCCGGCTGTAAAACGCCACACGATTAATGTTGACGACAATGAATTTAACAAAACATTGGACAACCTTCGTGAGAGATTTGCAGACAGCACACACCCTGAGATAAGCGAAGTTGGTGACATGGTATTTGGCGAGCTGAAACAGGAGTCATCAGAATTTACTACACGTACTGCTATCCCTACAAAACAGGTTAACGAAGCAAGCCAGTCTAAGTTTATCGGCGTGAAGAAGGATGATGTAATCACATTCGACATCCGGAACACTTTTAACGACGAAGCAGCAATCGCTCACGTAACTGGTAAGAAAAAAGAAGATGTTGCTGAATTAAGCGGCGACTATACTCTAACAGTTGAAGACGTAACCCGTCAGGCTCCTGCAGAATTGAACAATGAGTTTTTCGATAAAGTACTTGGACCTGGTGTAGCTGATTCTGAAGAGTCGTTTAAAGAGAAAGTGCTTGAAATCATCAAAGGCAACTACGAAAGAGAAACGGAAGCTTTGCTTCGTCGCGATATCGAAACAGCTTTGATTGAAAATATTTCTATCGAGCTACCTGAAGCATTCCTTAAAGACTGGCTTGAAAAAACCAACGAAGGCAAGTTCACTCGTGAGCAAATTGATGAGCAATTCCCTGATTTCACAAAGTCATTGAAACTAAGCCTTATCAAAAATAAAATCGCTGATACTGCTGACGTAAAAGTAGAGTATCCTGAGATTCTTGAGTTTACCCGTGAAATGGTAAAAGGTCAGTTCGGCATCTATGGTGACGACGAGAACATGAAAGAAACCATTGACCGCGTAGCACAAGGCTACCTTGCTGACAAAGAACGCGATAACTATACCAGCATTTTCAATCAGGTTTTTGATAACAAAGTGTTAGATGTTATCCGTGGCCAGGTTGCTACTGACGAAAAAACAATTGAAGTGAGCGAATTCGAAGCGCTTGCTAAAGGTGAGACTGCTGAAGAAGTAGCTTAAGCAATCCATTGATATCTTGTAAAAAATCACCATTTCATTGAGATGGTGATTTTTTATTTAAAACCCAATCCGCTCCCGCTGCTCACCGATCTGACGAATGATCCCATCGCCAAACCATAATTTGAATTTGGCTCTCCATTGCTCCAATTCATTTTGCAAACGACTGTTTACTGCCAACAACCTCGTATTTTCCTGACGGAGCCATTCGGTCTCGGAAAGCGTCGCCGACCCGAAACCCAGCAAATCGGGTAGGCCTATATCTAAAATCTTACTGATATTTTCCAGTCTCCCAAGTGATATATCGGTCCTGCCGCGCTCCATGTCGCCATAAGCCGTGGTAGATAATCCTAGCATGTCTGCCATATTTTCCTGCGACAAACCTTTCTGCATTCTGATTTGCCTGATTCTTTCTGATAAATTGGATGCTAACTCCATGGCGTGTATATTTATTTTTCAGGTATATTGAAAGCCGCTGATGCAAGATAGTGAGAGTTTAATTTGAACATAATCGCATTTTTCGATAAAATATCGCCTGAACAAACAAGGATTATTCAGTGAAATAGTCAAATTTGTGCTTACTAAGTAAACGAAAGCTGGTATTCAGTATTAGAAACTAAGACAAGGTACTTTTTGTTCTTATCAACATGTACCCTTTAAATTACATATCATTTTAAAATTTAAGTTTATTCATGAATCACGGAAATGAATTTAGAAAATATGCGGTTCACCACCTTGGGATGAACGGCCTTACAGTAGACGGCTACGTAAACCATACAGTTGAAAACATGACGCGTTCGGTTATTGAAGAACGTCCAATGAACTTCCGTGAAGTGGATGTATTTTCAAGATTGATGGCTGACCGTATCATTTTTATGGGAACGGGTGTAGACGACAATATCGCGAATATTATTGTTGCTCAGCTTTTGTTCCTAGAATCGGCTGATCCAAAAAAAGACATCCTGATGTATATCAACAGCCCTGGTGGATCTGTATATGCCGGATTGGGAATTTATGATACTATGCAGTATGTGCGTCCTGACGTAGCGACTGTTTGTACAAGTCTTGCGGCATCTATGGGTGCTGTATTGCTTGCTGGTGGTGCAGCCGGAAAGCGCTCTGCCTTGCCTCACGCACGTGTGATGATTCACCAGCCATCAGGCGGTGCTCAGGGAACTTCGGTAGATATCGAAATCACAACCCGCGAAATCGTGAAGCTTCGCCACGAACTTTACGAAATCCTTGCAAGCCATACAGGACAAACCCCTGAGCAAATTGCGATCGACTCTGACCGCGACAAGTGGCTCCGCGCTCCGGAAGCAAAAGAATATGGATTGATCGATGAGGTTTTGACAAGAGACAAATAATCATACTCAATATTCGCAAAAGCCGCTCCGACAGCATCGTCCGGGCGGCTTTTTCTTTTAAGTCCAATCTAAATTTGGTATCGCGCTCAAAAAAACCGAAATTTGTAGCCGAAATCCCTGACTGGAAAGCACATGGTGACAGAATTTATACCCTGATCTGTTCATGGTAAATGATCTGATTGCCGTCTTTTAACCCGAAGGAACCCGCTGTTTTAATGAAATGAAACAATCATGGTTCTGTCGTTGTTAAGTTTTGAGTAACCAGAGGCTAGTCAGAACTTTGGTTAACTAAATAGTTATATCGTACCATCACCGAATATTGATAAATGGCACAGGTAAGTTGTTCGTTTTGCGGACGTAAGAAAAATGAGGTAGACTTGTTACTATCGGGAATTGATGCCCACATATGTAATCATTGTATTGCACAGGGATATCAGGTAATTACCGAAGAACTAGGCTCGAAGGATGATAAGAAGGAAAAGAAATCGAAACTACCTAAGCTTAAATCCATTCCACCGTTAGAAATCAAGCGTTTTCTTGAACAATATGTAATTGGACAGGACGAAGCGAAACGCTCTCTGGCTGTTGCAGTTTATAATCACTACAAACGTCTCAACCAAGCTCAGAATGATGATGATGTCATGATTGAAAAATCCAATATCATCATGGTGGGTGAAACCGGAACAGGTAAAACCTATCTGGCTAAATCAATCGCACGCATTCTACAGGTTCCATTTTGCGTGGCGGATGCGACTGTTGTCACGGAGGCTGGCTATGTAGGTGAAGATGTGGAAACGATCCTTACACGTCTTTTGCAGGCTGCTGACTATAATGTTGAAGCTGCCGAGAGAGGTATCGTTTATATTGATGAGATTGATAAAATCGCCAGAAAGTCGGATAATCCTTCGATCACCCGTGATGTGAGCGGCGAAGGTGTTCAGCAGGCACTTTTGAAATTACTTGAAGGTTCGATTGTGAACGTCCCCCCGCAGGGAGGCCGCAAGCACCCTGATCAGAAAATGATCTCTCTCAATACAGAAAACATTCTGTTTATATGTGGTGGTGCTTTTGACGGAATCGAAAGACATATCGCGAAACGCATCAATACACGTCCGATCGGATTTTCAGGAGACAACAGAATCATTGAGATATTCGACAAGGGTAATCTGATGAGATATGTGACGGCTATGGACCTCAAGTCATTCGGATTAATTCCTGAATTGATAGGTCGTCTGCCTGTGCTTACGCACTTGAACCCATTGGACAAAGAAACGCTGAAACGCATTCTTACAGAACCCAAAAATGCACTTGTAAAACAATACGCGAAGCTGTTCGCAATGGAGGGTATCAAACTTCATTTCGATGAAGATGTGCTTGACTTTATTGTTGACCAGGCTATGCTTTATAAATTGGGCGCACGCGGACTTCGTTCGATATGCGAATCTATCATGACAGACGCGATGTTTGATCTCCCATCTCAGAAAGAGATCAAGGAATTTACGTTGTCTCTGGACTATGCTCAGGAAAAATTCGAAAAATCTTCAATGGCTCAATTACGCTCTGTAGCATAAGCAGTTAAGAGCTCATACGAATCTGAATACGATGCCCCGGGACACGAAAACTGTTCCGGGGCATTTTCTATTTGATACAATAAAATATATTTTGCATTTAAAAATGAGAAATCATGGAAAACTGGTTGACCAATAAATCCATCGTTGTCATAGGCGGAACTACAGGCCTCGGCTTTTCAGCTTCACGGGCGTTTATCAGGAATGGTGCAAATGTTGTGATGGTGGGGCGTAACCCTGAAAACTGTCTTCTGGCAGAGCTTAACCTGGGGAGCGATGCCAGGGCCAAACAAGGTGATGCCACCGATCCGCAAACCGCTTTGGATGCCATTCAACTTTGTATAAGGGAGTTTGGTAGTTTTGACGGTCTGTATCATGTTGCAGGTGGAAGCGGTCAAAAACTCGGAGATGGTCCATTGCATGAACTCAGCCTGGCTGGGTGGAATCAAACGCTGGATCATAACCTGACCTCGATGATGCTTTCCAACCAGGCTGCGGTAAGGGCATTTATGGGCATGAATAAAGCAGGATCCATTCTCAATATGAGCTCGGTCCTTGGATTTTCTCCTTCGCCCGATCACTTTGCAAACCACGCATATGCTACTGCAAAATCTGCCATTATCGGTTTTTCCAAATCCATCGCATCCTCCTACGCGTCGAAAAATATAAGAGTAAATGTAGTAGCTCCGGGAATCATTGAAGGGTTTCAACCGGTTTCGGAAGCACATGATCGCTTCATTACTTCTAAACAACCTTTGGATCAGGGGCGTTATGCGAACCCTGTCGATCTGGACGGCGCGGCGGTCTATTTCATGTCTGATTATTCCAAATTTGCAACCGGACAGGTTCTGTCCGTAGACGGAGGCTGGAATATCACTGATGGTCAATTTTAAGATCAACTGACAGCATTCTGTTATCAATATTTTAAAACTCAATGAAATCGCATTATTTGTAAACTACAAGATGTAATTTCGCGTCAGATAATTCACATTTTCAGACTGTATTTCTTCAACCAATATTATGGCTACCGGACCGATTGTCACGCTCACTATCAACCCTGCACTTGATGAAAGTTCAAGCGTAAACAGGATCGTTCCTGACAATAAACTCCGTTGCGATACACCAACCTACGAAGCGGGTGGCGGGGGAATTAACGTTGCTAAAGCAATACACCGTCTGGGTGGCAGTCCGGTTGCCGTTTTTACAATCGGTGGTCCAACCGGTCAGCGTCTTCATAAGCTGGTAAAAGGTGAAGGAGTTGAAACCATTGTGATTGAAACCAAACAGTGGACACGTGAAAACTTCCATATTTTAGAAACCAGCACAGGCTTTCAATACCGTTTTGGTATGCCAGGCACTGAAATGATGCCTACAGAAGTGCGGTCAGTTCTTGAAACTTTGCAGGAGTTTGATCCGAAACCGTCCTATATCATTGCCAGTG